>JANYDX010000319.1 GCA_025363395.1 Verrucomicrobiota bacterium | reverse complement strand
CATCCGTTCCCAGGGGGGATAGGCGTGGAAGCCACCGGTGATCAGCACGGGCCGGCCCTGCCCGTCGAGGTCACCGGCCGCGAGCGTCATCAGTTGAATCGGTTGGTGGGCGAGCACGTGGGGCGTAAAATTCATCTGACCATCGTTCTGGAAAACCACCAGCGAGGCCGCTTCCGGATTTTTCCAATCATTGAAACCGCTCACCGCGACGACATCGGTCGCGCCGTCGCCGTCGAGGTCCACCCCCACCGGACTGTATGCGCCGGGTAAATTTCCGATGCGGTGATAGCGGAAATTTCCCGCGCCCAGATTTTCCAGCCATTGCACACCATGCCATGGGCGCGCACCCGGTTCGGCATAATCAAAGCCGTCGCCATTGGTATAAAGTATATCCGGCCGGCCGTCGCGGTTCAGGTCGCACAGGCTGATGCCGCTGCTGCCGAAATCCTCGTTAGTGGAACCGAAAACCACCTTGTCGGTGAAATTCCCCGCTCCGTCGTTGGTGAAAAGATGGATTTCCTCCCACTGCTGGGCGACGACGGCGGTGATGTCGGGAAATCCATCGCCATTCATGTCGGCCACGCAAACATTGATCGCCCCTGAAAGACTGAGGAGAACGTGGCTGCGAAACTCCCAGTGACCGAGATTTTCCATCCAACGGATCTCGCCCTGATCGTAGCCAAATTGGGCAACCGCCAAATCGAGCTTTCCGTCGCGGTTGAAGTCGCCCGCACGCACATCGGTTACCCGGGCGACATGATCGGCAATGATGTGTTTCGTGAAATGCTGGTGCCCGTCGTTTTCAAGAATGATGATGGCCCCGATCTTGTCGTTGTTGGGGTATACCTGCCCCATGCTGGCGACCAGCAGATCGAGATCCCCGTCACCATCGATGTCCACCGCTTCCACGTGGACCGGTGCGGCGATGTCGTCGCAAAGTACCGTTTCACTGAACAGGCCCGGAGCGGTCTGGCGAATCCAGACCACTTGGTTGGCATGCGCCTCGCAAGCGAGGACGTCCATCAAGCCATCGTGGTCGAGATCGACCGCCGTGACCTGGGCAATCCAAGGCTTGCCCGAGATCGCTTCGCCGATGTTCTCACGCCGCAGATAATCCCCGGTAAAGACCGAAGGTCGGGGAAGAGGTGCGGTTGGCGGCGGCGGCGCGTCGGGGCGACAGCCAGAGGCCAGCAGCAACAAGAGCGCGCTCGCAGCCAGTGAGGAGAGAAGAAGAGAACGGCGGGGCATTTTTAAAGACGATCAACAGACCGATGGCGTGAGTCAAATCACGCTTTAGAAGAGGCGTAAAATTGAGGCCTGAGTTTTTGCCCAATCAGCGACCGAGACGGAGGACCGCGCTATTTTGCCCGCCTGAGAAGTTGGGGAAATACGCCGGGGCATCACCCAGCGATCAAGTGAATTGGGTGGGGGAAATGCGCCGTTTTAGCTGCTTGGCGATTTCGATGTGTCGCCGTATGCTGATTTGATTCCCCGATGAAATGGCTCTGCGACAAATACCTGACTGAGAATCCTGACTTCCTCGAACGATGTCTCCACTGCTTTCAGGCCCGGTCGTCTCCGGCGAAGGTGATTCCTGACGGTGGTGCAGAGTATTCCAACCAGGAAAAAAGCTGGCCGTGTGTACCGTCTGATCAGTTGGGGTTCCGCCGAGTGACCGCTTACTTCGCTTCAGCTGCCAAGCTCGGCCAGTTGCCTTATTTTTTATGGATGTTTGTCCAGCTCAGCGTGGTGTTGGCGTTGGCGATTGGGCTCGTCTCCTCGGCGCATTTGCCCCCGCGCACCACCCTGAACCGGATGAGTGACTTGGAATTGATCATGGGGGGTGTCGTCTTCGCGCCGTTGTTGGAGACCATGCTTTTTCAGACCCTCTTTTGTGCGATTGGCCGATCGTTGAAGCTGGGATTCTGGCGCCAGGTCATGCTGGCCTGGGCGCCATTTTTTCTCATTCATTTCGGCGAAGGGGTGGGTACGGCGCTCTGCGTCGGCCTGGTCGGCGGCTTCTTCTTTT
>JANYDX010000299.1 GCA_025363395.1 Verrucomicrobiota bacterium | reverse complement strand
TGTTTCGTCGCGGCGTGACCGCACCGGACACGTTGCGAAAGGACATGACTGCAGCGGGAATTCCGCTCGTCGATAAGTTAGGCCGTCCCGTCGGCATTCATACGTTTCGCCGCACGTTCATCAGTCATCTGCAAAAGCGCGGTGTGCATTCGCGCGTGATCATGCAGCTCGCGCGGCACAAAAGTCTGAGCCTGACGGACTGGACTTATACCGACACCACGAAGCTGCCACTCGCGGACGGAATTGCGTCACTTACGCAAATGGCCGGTTCGGCCAATCCACGTATCTCTCCACTTAAATCCGGCCAAACGGGGGTTTTGGCGGTCAACGTTGTCCAAACTGCAAAAACGGATTTCGAAAATCATTCTGCGGAAATCGCTGATTCAGAGGAGGATTGTCTCGCTTTGGCCGGTGCTGTCCAAACGGACGAAAATCCCGAAATGGTGCCCGGGGTGGGGGTCGAACCCACAAGGTATCGCTACCGGTAGATTTTGAGTCTACTGCGTCTGCCAATTCCGCCACCCGGGCGGGCGACTGAGCCGGCAAAAGAAAGACAGCCGGCCGGTAAAGTAAACTCCGATTTTGGTGGGTGTACCACGTCCAGAACCAACCTCGATGTTTTTAACCACTAATGGGCACCAAGGTCTCACAATCCCGGTGCGTGCCCTGTTCGTGTGGATGAGTGGTTTATCAATGTCGGAATCGGGTTTCCGATGAAACGCGGCGAGGGCGCCGTGGATCCGTGGGGAATCGGGGAATCAAGCGGGTCCCGCGGCGGGGGCGGCTGCGGCTCCTGATAAGACAGACCCGAGCGCGGGCGACTTCGACCGGCGAGAGGGCTACTTTGCGGCGATGGCTTCCCGGTATTCGCCGAGTTCGCGGTAGCGGTCGTAGCGGTCGTTAAGGAGCTTTTCGGTGTTCTTGAGCGTCAGTTCGCTGAGATGGTGGATCAAAGCCTTCTTGAGCGCTTGGGTCGCAGCGGCCGGATCGTAATGGGCGCCACCCAGTGGTTCGGGGATGACTTCATCCACCACGCCGAATCGATGCAGATCGGTCGCGTTGATTTTTAAGGCCTCGGCTGCTTTGGGGGCGTTGGCACGGTCTTTCCAGAGGATGGCGGCGCATCCTTCCGGCGAAATGACCGAATAGTATGCGTTTTCAAAAATAAGCACCCGGTCTGTGACGCCGATTCCCAGAGCGCCACCGGAACCGCCTTCGCCAATAACAACCGCGATGGAAGGTGTTTTGAGGATCGCCATTTCCCGTAGATTGACCGCGATCGCTTCTGAAACGTGACGGGCTTCTGATTCGACTCCCGGATACGCGCCCGGGGTATCAATAAAGCAGAAGACCGGGAGACTGAATTTCTCGGCTAGCTTCATCAATCGCAACGCCTTTCGATAGCCTTCCGGTTGGGGCATGCCGAAATTCCGAATAATGTTTTCCTTGGTGTCGCGGCCCTTTTGCTGGGCGATGATCATGACCGGCTTGCCTTCAAAAAAGGCTGTTCCACCGATCAGCGCACGATCGTCGTTGAACTGACGGTCTCCGTGGAGTTCCTGAAAGTCGGTGCAAAGAGCCGTCACGTAATCGAGCGCATAGGGGCGTTTGGGGTGGCGCGCGACTTGCACGCGCTGCCAGGGGGTCAGGCTGGAATAAATCTCGCGCTTGGTGACGTCGATCTTGGCTTCGATGGTCGCAAGCTCGGCGGACATATCGATGTTATTCTCCAGCGACTGTTGGTGCAGAGACTCAAGCTGTTTCTCGAGCTCGCGCAACGGCTTTTCAAACTCGAGGAGATAGGCGGGTCGATCCATCCGGAAAGGCTAGGGCGGTGACTTGGTGGCTGTCAACGGGCCTGTCCCCGGGATGATCGGGACCGCAGCGGGGGCGCGGCGGCTCCAGACGGAAGGTGGAGGCGCGAGGGCTGAAAGCTGGAGCGCGGGCGCCCTCGCCCACGGGCGGCTCAGGACCTTCGTTTCAACCCCAGTAAAAACTCACGGTTCCCATCGGCGCCGGCGACGGGGCATTCCATTTCGCCACAGATTTCCGCCTCTTTCAGCTCCCGGAGCGCGAACTCCCTTACCTCGGTCATGACGCGGAGGCGCACAGTGTCGTCGCGAATGATGCCCTGGCCTTTATCTACCTCGATTTTGCCGGCTTCAAACTGGGGTTTGACGAGCGCGATGAGCGAGCCGCCGCCCTGCAGGAAAGGCCACACGGCGGGCAGCACGCTCTTCAACGAGATGAAGGATAAGTCCATCGTGATCGCGTCGTAATTCGGACGGGGCAGCATGCCGGGTTGCAGGTGGCGGGCATTGAGTTTTTCCAAATTGGTGACGCGCGGATCGCGGCGGATCTTTTCGTGCAACTGGCTGTGGCCGACATCCACGCAGGTGGCGGAAACCGCGCCCGCTTGGAGCATACAGTCGGTGAAGCCGCCGGTGGAGGCACCGACGTCGAGGACGTGTTTGCCGCCGAAATCCATCGGGAATTTTTTCAGAAAAGCCGCGAGCTTTTCCCCGCCCCGGCTGACGAAGCGCGGCGGCTGGTCGACATTCAGCTCGAAATCCGCCGGGTAATCCTTACCCGGCTTGTCGAGCCGCTCGGTTCCGTGTCGGACGCGACCGGACATGATGAGCGCCTTGGCCTGCGCCCGCGTTGGCGAAATTCCGCGGGTAACGAGCAGTTCATCGAGGCGTTGTTTGGTGGCGGCCATCCGGAACAAGAAAATGGTGGCTGGAGGCGACGTCCACGCTATAAACCGCCCGATGCGCATCGATCCCCGCCTGTTGATTGCAGTCTGGTCCGGTATTTTCGCGGGTGGCGCGATGTTTGCGGATGACGTGCCCGTCGCGGCACGTTTGCAAGCTGACGTAGTTGAACTGGCGGGGAGGATTGGGCCGCGTTCGGTTTTTCAAGGCGACTCCCTGATGCGAGCGGAACGCTTCATCACGGGGCAGTTGACCCAGGCGGGCTGGGAGGTTACGAGACAGACTTACCAAGTGAACGGCATCGAGTGCGCGAATCTGGTGGTTGAGCGCGCGGGCACAGCCCACCCCGGGGAAATCGTCGTGATCGGCGCGCATTACGATACTGTGCCACAAACACCCGGGGCCGACGACAACGGCAGTGGCGTGGCGGTGTTGCTCGCCCTGGCCCGCGAACTGGCTGGCGCCAAGCCAGCGCGGACCCTGCGCTTGGTCGCGTTTGCCAATGAGGAACCGATTTATTTCCAAACTGCGCTCATGGGCAGCCTGGTCTATGCGAAGCAGTGTCGGGCGCGCGCGGATAACATCGTTGCGATGATCAGCCTGGAGACGATGGGCTATTTTCGCGACGATGAGAATACACAGAAGTATCCATTTCCATTGAGTCTGTTTTATCCGTCACGCGGAAATTTCCTGGCGGTGGTCGGCAACCGGGATTCGCGCGATTTGGTCAAGCGGGTCGCCAAACAATTTCGTGCGAGCGAGGCTCTGCCGACGGAAAGCGCTTCGCTGCCGGGCGGGCTGCCGGGAGTGGGCTGGTCGGATCACTGGTCGTTCTGGCAGGCAGGTTATCCGGCGGTGATGGTGACGGACACCGCTCCGTTCAGAAATCCAAACTATCACCGTCCGGGCGACACTCCCGACACGCTCGGCTACAGGCGGCTGGCCGACGCCGTGCGCGCGTTGCGGGCTGCGGCGGACGATTTGCTCAACGCGCCCTGAGTTTCTGCCGCGCCGGTGACCAGCAAGTGGTGCGACCGCCGACTTCTTCACGGATCAAAGGCTTCTTTGTGATCGGGCACAGTCCGCCGTTCTTCCAGCGGTGCCGGAAGAGCCAGGTTTTTGGAATATACCGGTTGAGCTCAGGCGGAAGTTTTCCGCCTTTGCCGGCGATCATCTCGAGTGCGAGTTTGCACACGTGCCGGCATTTCCGGTGCAGGGTGCGGATCTCGGATGGAGTGAGGGAACCGGCCGGTCGTTTGGGGTGGATCGCGGCCCGCCAGAGAATTTCGTCGGCCATCCAATTACCGATTCCGGGAAAACGCTCCTGCATCAACAGCACCGCCTTGATCGGGGCACGACTGCGTCGCCCGAGAAAATCAGCCACCATTGCGGGGGTGAATTTACTGGAGAGAACGGCCGGCGCAATTTTTGTCCACCACGCAGGCGGCTTTGGACCACTGGCAAACTGCACGCGCCCGAACATCCGTGGGTCATTGAAAACCAGCTGACGGTGCTTTTGCACGAGGACGAAATGGTCGTGCTTGGCGGATGGGTAAGCGGCAGGCTCGACCCGAAGTTCACCGCTCATGCCGAGATGGATGCCAAGCCATCCGCCGCCGCTGAAATGAAACAGCATCTGTTTCGCCGCGGTTTCGGAATCCAGCAGTTTTGCCCCGGTGAGTTTCTTTATCAGCAGCGCCGTATCACAGCCGCGGAAGATTTTTTTCCCCTCGTGCAGCTGTACGCTGAGGACCTTGGCCCCGTGGCCCGCGCTCCAGCGTTTGCGGAAGAATTCGACCTCGGCGAGTTCAGGCATGGGTTTTAACGGGATTGACGGAGCGGTGCCCACGAAAGGCACGAAATAGCACGAAATAGATGAGACCCTTCAAAGTCGGAGATCCTTTTTATCAATGAGCGGACTCCCACTCCGCGGCCCACCAACTTGAGTGGGTGCTTTTTTTTCGTGCTCATTGGTGCGTTTCGCTGGCGATCTCGATTTCAGCGGATTTCCCAGTCGTAGGGATGCTTTGAGAGAGGGCGCGCACCGGTCGCGGTAACTTGCACAACATCCTCCCAGCGGCAGCCGCCGAGACCGGGATAATACAAGCCGGGTTCAACGGTCAGGACTGAATCTTTTTTCAGTGGGTAAGCGACGGCCGGTGAGATTCTGCCGGCTTCGTGAACGGCAAGTCCGAGGCCATGGCCCGTCCCATGAAAAAATCCGACCGAGCCGTTTTTGCCGTGCTTGGTTTCGTACCCGGCGTCGGTGAAACACTGGGTGACGGCGGTGTGCACCAGCCGGCCGTCCACGCCGGCCCGAACGGCTTTGGTGGCGAGTTTCTGCGCTTCGCGCACGGTGGCCACCATCCGGCGCTGTACCTCGCGGGGACGACCCTTGAGATAGGTACGCGTCATGTCGCCGAAATAGCCGGTTTTTATCACGCGAGGAAAAATATCGATGATGATGAGCTCGTGCGCATGCAGCGGGCCGGAGCCGCGTTCGTGGGGATCGCAAGCCTGGTCGCCGCCGGCAACGATGGTGTCCTGCGGATTGCCGCCCTCCGCCCGGATGGCGGTTTCAAGATGAAAGCGGAGAGTTTCCGAGGTGAGGGGCTTGCTCTGATAGATGAGGGCGCGGCCCTTGATCTTGGCCGCGCGGAGGATTTTTTCGGCAACCAGATAACCCACGGAACACAACCGGTTGCCTTCGCGAATGCAGCCGGCCTCCCAGACGGTTTTAATTTCCCGCTCCGGAAACAGCGCGCCCTCGGCGAAGACAAGTTTCAAGCCGAGCTGGGTGAGCTTGACGTAAAGGGCAGCGGGAAAATCGCCCGATATTCGGAAGGCGCGCTGACCGTATTCCTTGGCAAGGGTGGCGATGATTTCGGCGGCCCCCGCCTTGAGGCCATAAACTTTCCTCGCCCGGGCCAGGCAGGCTTCACGTGAAAGGACGGTGTCAAAGTCGCTGTTTTTTCTCACGCGGCCGAACTCCAAGGCGCTTTGGACGGAGATCTTTTTTCCGCGAAAGCCGAAGGCGATAAAAGGGTCGTGAACGTCGACGCGGCCGAAGTAGAGCATGTCGGCGTTCGTCACGGTATCCGCATAGAGCAGCGGAGGGAGGGGGGATTTGGGCACGGAGAGTAAGGTTGAATTGTTACCGGTAACTACTAGCTAGGAATCACCCCAAAACGCAAAAAATGTTTTCCCCCCGCCGCTTTGCCCACTTCCTCGTTCTCGCTTCCCTGCTATTCCTCGCTGCTTGCGGCGGGGGCCGGACCGCGGGGAAGTCGAGCGTTGCACTAAAATCCATCGATGACCGTTTTTCGGTCAAGGTCGGTGATCGTACGGTGCAGATGCAGCTGGCGGCGGATCCGGCGGAAATGGAAAAAGGCCTGATGTACCGCCAGGCCATGGGTCAGGACGAGGGCATGTTGTTCATTTACGGCGCACCGCAGTCGATGAACTTCTGGATGAAAAACACGGATCTCCCGCTGGATATCGGTTATTTTGACGGGAAGGGTGAGCTGAAGGAAATCTATCCGATGTACCCGCACGACGAGCGCAGCGTGTCATCGCATGGACAGAATCTGCAATATGCCCTTGAGATGAACCAGGGTTGGTTCAAGCAGGCCGGCATCAGACCCGGTGCACGCATCGATCTGGCGGCCGTGGCGGAGGGTCTCACGGCGCGTGGCATCAAGCCGGCGGGCGTCGGACCGCGATGAGTCCGGGCGGAATCATTTGCGTCGGCCTCGCACGAAATCCCGAATCAGCCTGGGATGGCGGCGGGCGTTGATGACAGCAATAATCACCGACCGGTCCGCTTCTTGGAAGTAATAGATGGCAAATTCACTCTTGGGAATAAGTGCCCGGTGGTAATCGCCGAATTTCGTCGAAAAAATCCAAGGATTTAGTGCGATTCGATCCGTCGTTGCAAAATATCGTTCGAGGAATCTATCGCCTCCACCACTGAGGCGGGCGGCAAAGTAATCATAGCGAGTTGCACATCCTCGCGGACGAGCTGTAAAGCGACAACCGGCTTGCTGCTCTCTTGCGGCGGCGAATCGATTTCTTCAGCTCACCCATCGTGAGCGTTGCGATCTGGCCCTGTTCGTATGCTTTTCGTCGAGAGTTGACCACCCGTTTATGACAGGCGGAAACGGCAAGTGAGTCACTGGCGGCCGAATCCCAGAGCTGTTCCGCCAGCTTGAGTCGGTGACGCGGAGGGAGCCGCTTGAGTTGCGGAAAATCGGCTAATGTCATGAGTAGAAATTGGCCCAGAAAGATCGGTCCGTCAACCGCGGGTTGAGTCTCCGTCCGGAGATTCCCGCTGCACCAAAGTGAGGGTTTACCTCTCGTCTTTCCTCCGCTTGTCGACTTTTTCGACCTTGAACTCGTCCTTGGGGAGGACGTTGTCGGTGAGTACGACGGCGACCGGCATCTTCGTTTTTACCCAAAGCTCGGATTCCTTGAAAAATTTGGCGCCGACTGTTTCCAATGACTCGCCGACAGACTTCACGGGCAGCAGGCGGCCCCGCTTGGAGGCATTGAAATCGTAGGAGCCCTTGAAAATGCGATCCGTGGCGGTGTAGGGACTGGCATCTTCGGGGATCTGGACGACCCAGCCGGTGAGTTCCTTCTCGGGGAGTTTACCCTCGGGATCGGAGAGCAGGATGACAAACTGCTTTTTGGGAGCCGGAGGTTTTATATCTTCGTCGGCATCGGGCTGGGTGGCTTCATTCATCTCCTCGACGATTTCCCGCAAAAGGGAAGGGTCGATCTTGTGCTTTTTGAGAATGTCAGCGACTTGGTTTACTTCGATTTTTGCCATGGGAAAAGAGAGGAGCGTTCACGAAACACACTAATTGGCCCCAATGACAAAGAAATTATCCCGAATGATGAATATCCCGTGATGTTCTTGCCCTGAGGGTGGCGCCGACTGGGAAACAATGGACGCGTTCCATGGTGATTCCCCACAGCGAACCAGAAATCAGAGACTTATCCGTGCTTTGAGCGCACCATACAGCTCCACCGCGCCGTCCGGGGTCGCGCCGGCGGCGCCAATTTCCGGGTGTGCGGCGCAAAATTCGGCAATCTCCCCGTCGGAGAGCACAAAAAAGGCAGTCGATAGCGCATCGGCCACGGCCGCGCCGGGGGCAAACGCCCACGCCCGATCCGTCCGTTTTGCCGTTTCACCGGTGCGGGGATCAATCAGGTGCCCGCCTTTGACGGCGATGCCTGAGCCGCTGAGCGCGGCGTGGCTGAGCGAAAGGATGCGGCGCGTCGCGCCTTCACCGAGCCCAACCGGCCAGCCGTCCGTCCCATTGGGCGGCCCGAGGGCGAGTGCTGTGCTACCGCCGCTTTGCAGGCAGGCAGAGGAGATCTGCCATTCCCGCAAAAGCGCCGCGAGGCGGTCGAGCGCGTAACCTTTTCCGACTGCCCCAAGATCCAGATGCAATCGCGTGGCATGGGAGGTGAGCGTGTGATTTTCCGGATCGAGTGTGAATGGCGGCCGGCCGGCCGCACCCTCGGAGGCGTAGGCGACGTCAAAGGCGCGATTCGTCGCGACGGAGACTCCGGCGGCGAGGAGCAGGCATTCGAAGGCCTCGTCGCCCAAGGTGAGCGTGTCGCCGCAGGCGAGCCGGTTGGCCCGGGCGATGTCGCTCGACTCGACGTAGCGGCTCAGCTCGCTTTCGAGCCGGTCCAGTTCGCGCCATGCGGCCGCGGCGGCCTGACGGGCGTATTCAGCCGGTTGGTCGGCGATCAGGATGGCGAAGGTTGTCGCCATCGCTTCGTGATGGAATTCCGGCCAGTTCATCGGCGGAGCCGGCGGCGCAGGCGCAGCATGGCGACCGCGGGTTTCCACCATAATTGTCCCAGCCCGAAGTGGGCGCGGCCTTGAACGCGCGGATGATGGCGCACGGGAAATTCGCCCACGCGGTAGCCGGCGGCGACGGCAATCGCGGGAAGAAATGTCTGCAACAACTCGAACGGAAACAGCGCCGCCGCCACGTCGGGCCGCAGCACGCGCAACTGGCAGCCGGCATCGTGCAGTCCGTCGCGCAGGACGCGGCGGCGGACCGCGTTTGCCAGCAGGGACATGGCTCGTCGCAACGCAGAATCGTGCCGCTCGGTCCGCCAGCCGCAGGCCACGTCGAGCGTGCCGGCCTCCACCGGTGCCAGCAGGAGGGGGAAATCGCGTGGATCATTTTGACCGTCGCCATCCATGGTGAGAAAAAAATCGCCGCGGGCCGCCTGCAGGCCGGCGAGCAGCGCGGCGTTCTGACCGAGATTGCGCGGGTGCGTGAGAACGTGGCATTGCGGCCAGCGCACTACACCTGCGGCGATTTCATCAGCGGTCGTGTCGGTGCTGCCGTCGTCAATGAGGATGATCTCCGCGCCGCCGGATAGTTGCGCGAGCACGTCGATGGCGGTGGCCAGCAGGGGCAGGATATTCCCTGCCTCGTTGTGCAACGGGATGATGAGTGAGTAACGCGGCGTCATGGCTGGCGGGTGAAGACCACACAGAGCACACCGGGGCGGAGCCCGAGATAGGTTTCGCGATAATCGCCGTGCAGCCGGGCGCGCACCGCTTCCGCCTGACCAGTGGTGGCAATTACCAAAACGCCGTCGCAAGTCTTCGGTGGCACAGACCAGTAGCCAACGTGTGGCAGTCCGCGCAAATACCAGGGAAGCGGCCAATATTCCTCGCCGATCACCCGCACGATTCCCTCCGGCGCACCGGCGAGGGCGGTTTCAGCTAGTGGACGAAATTTCAATACATCCGGCGCGCTGTGGACGTACGCGTAAGGGTTGCGCGGATCGGCCGGCCGGGTGAAGACGGCGAGGCGGGTCTGCACGAGTTGGGTCGCGAGCGCGATGGCCGCTACCAATGCGGCCAGCCACCAACGCGGCAATGCCGCCACTGCGCCCGCCGCCAGCACGGCCAGGCCCGGCACGAGATGCACGGCATGCCAGGGCGTTTTGTAAGGAGTAGCTGAGAGAACCACGGCGACAAACAGCGTGTAAATCGCCGCCCAGCGATAAAAAATCTGCCGACGGACGAACGCTAAAATTCCTCCGGTTAGAGCGAGTACGGAAAAAAACAGCTGCTGCCAGACCAATCCGCCGGTCTGCTGCCAGCCGAAAAGTTGCAGGTAATACCACCAGGGCTTCTCGTGTCCGGCGCCTTCGCTCGCGCGTTGCCAGGCCGGGCCGTAGACCGTGAAGGCATCGCGCAGTCCGGCGGGATTCGCGCCAAAGGACGAATAAAACAGCGCTGCGACCACGAGCGCGGCGCTGGCGGCGAAGGCTACATCGCGCCCCGGCCTCGCCGCTGCCGGTCGCGGCGGGCGCACGGCCAGCAAGGCGATCACCGCGGCGCCGACAAAGAGCGGCGCACTTGCCTTGGTGGCCTGCATCAAACCGGCGCATCCGCCGGCGGCGATCGCCCACGCCAGATGACCGTGACGCCAC
>JANYDX010000262.1 GCA_025363395.1 Verrucomicrobiota bacterium | reverse complement strand
CTGCTCGTTAGCGGCGGCAGCCACTCGCCCGGCGCCGGCCGGAAGCCGCCGTGACCATCGCCTAAATATAGCTTGGGTTGGTATGCGGGGACACCAGCGGGGAGACTGTTCCCGCACTCGGTGACGAGCAGATCATTTTTTCCGTCGCCGTCGGCGTCGAACAATAGGACCGGACCGTCATCAAGTGAATTCGCCGGCAAGAGCGAAGCCGTATCTGTTCCGGTGAATGTTCCGGCAGCGGACCCAAGCAAAACACGGGCCGGACTCGCCGTGGTGCCGCCCAGGACGACATCGTCGTGGTCGACGCCGGAAATATTTCCCACGGCCAGACCGGGTCCACGCCGGTTAAGCCGGAGAGGCAACAAAGGCTGGAGTGCGGTTTCGTCGACTGGCTCCTCGTGTGATCGAAGCGCGAGCCCCATCGACTCCCCCACTTCAGTGAACTGCCCGGCGGGCCGGAGCTTCTCCACCAGGGGGAGTGCCGGGGCTGGTGTGGCAGGTTCCACGATGGTGAAGCGCTGATCGACCGGCAGGTTTTCGAATGATTGCCGGTTTCCGCTCGGCCACGTGACGTCGAGCCGTTTGATGAGGGTATCGCCGCCCAGTCCGAAATGGAGCATCGGCTCACTGCTGGACAGATAACCCCGCGCCAGCACCAGCTGGCGAACCTGGACGCCTGAATCACTTTCAATTTTTACCGTCGCGCCCACGCCGAAAAAATTGGAGGTGGTGCCGCGCAGGTCGATGATCACGCGGTGACCGGAGTCGCAGTCGTTGCGCAGTACGGTGGCTCCGGCGTGATAATTGGAGTAGACGAGGTCGAGATTGCCGTCTCCATCCAAGTCGCCGAAAGCGGCCCCGAAACCCACCCCTTTTTGATCAAGGCCCCAAGCTTTGCCTACGTTGGCAAATTCCAAGTCGCCGAGATTGCGGAAAGCGAGATGAGCCTCGGCCATGACTGGGCTGTTGTGCATCACACGCAGGCGTTCGGTCGCGGACTCGGCCCGGCGTTGGCGGGCCAGAAGATCGATATTGGTCGCTTCCCGATCCATGCCGTTGGTGAGGAAAAGATCGAGCCGGCCGTCATTGTCCAGATCTTCAAAACGCATTGACCAGGTCCAGTCGGTCGCGGCCAGCCCGGTGAGATAGGCCGCCTCGAGGCAGCGGCCGGTGCCGGTGTTGATAAAAAGCGAATTGCGTGTATTCTGCGGCAATTCGGACGATCCATCGGCGGGCTCCTTGGTGAGGCTGCGGGAATTAACCATTCCGCGCTGATCCTTTTCGTGCGTCGTGGCGGCCATGTCGCCGACGATAAAGTCAATCAGGCCGTCGTTGTTTACGTCGCCCAAATCCGCGCCCATCGAGGAAAAGGGGATGTTGGGCACAACCTGGGAAATTACATTCGTGAAGGTGCCGTCCCGGTTGTTGTGATAAAGCTTGTCGGGCGCCGCAAAGTCGTTGGCGACGTAAAGATCCGGCCAGCCGTCATTGTCGTAGTCCCACCAGGTGGCGGAATGGCTCTGGCTCTCACCCGTGATGCCACCGCGCTCAGTCACGTTCGTGAAAGTGCCGTCGCGATTATTGTGGAAAAGATAACCGCGCTGGCCGTTGGGATGAGTTGTGAGGTCGAGGATGTTGGTGGCGATATAAAGATCGAGTGCGCCGTCGCGATCATAGTCGCAGAATGCGGCCATGACACTGGAATCGGTGACGTCGAGGCCGTAACTGTGGGCCGATTCCTTGAAGGTGCCGTCGCCCTGATTGATATAGAGCAGATTCGGCGCATTGGTCCGGCAAACGTAAAGGTCCAGCCGGCCATCGTTGTTCACATCGACAAAGGTCGCACCCTGTTTCCAGATCCCGGCGGCGTCACCTCTGTCGCCGACTCCGGCCTTGTCCGTGACATCCTCGAATTTCCAGTCGCCGAGATTGCGGAAGAGGCGGCAGGTTTCGGTCTTGCTCACGATAAAAATATCCGGCCGGCCGTCGCCGTCGTAATCGCCGATGGCTACCCCGGTGCCGATGGAGGAAGAATCGAATTCCCTGTTGAGTTTGCCCCGCATTGCCGGATCGGCGTAGGCATTTTCGGTCACGACTCCGGTGAGCTGCGCGGGGAGTTCGGTGAAAAGTGTCGGTCCGCGTGGATGGGTGTGCGGGCCCAAGGGTTTTCCCGTAATGCCCGGGTTTTGTCCCGCGGCTGATCCTGGTCCCGCGATGAGCACGAAAAGCGCCAGCAGGCCCGAGCCCTTGAGCAGCCGAGCCAAAAATTGCGCAGGGGGGCGATTTGGGTTTGCGAACGGAAACATGGGGCTCGACCATGGAGCGAGGCGGAAACAGGTGAGTCAAGGTCGACTTGCTCTCTCGCGCCACGACGCCCGCTTCGCTGGACAATTCACCGACAATTTTGAAACCCCCTGCTGATACTGTGCCGGCCCCGAAGCGTTTATCCAATCGGATTTATCCCCGTCTTTGGCTTTTGGTGCCGGTACTGGCGGGTGGATTTTTAGTTTGGGTCACCTCGGTCAGGATGCAGCGGGTCGATTACGTTTCCGGTCTGGTCGGTCACACTGAGGCGGCCGAGATAACGCCGGCCTCTGTCACGGGGGTCGCGCACGGGCAGCGAAATTTGATTGTGCCCGAGCGCGTGGAAGAAAGCTTTCATTGGATTGCGCAGACTCAGCGGATGTTTGCGCGGGGTGAGTGGCGCATCCGCCAGGCTGATTATGACAACGCGCCCTTCGGTCGTTCCGTCAATGCGGCTTCGCCTTATCGCTGGTGGTTGGCTCTGGTTGCCCGGATTGATCAGGCAGTGTGCGGCGGGCCGGTGGGAATTGCGGTGGAGCGGGCGGCGGGCTATGCTGATCCGTTGTTGCATGCTTTGCTGCTGATCAGCGCAACGGGATTGGTGGCCTGGCGGTTTGGCGCTTTCGCCGCGGCGCTGTTGGCGGTGGGGCTGGCGGGCATTTTTCCTTTCGCGGCCGGCTTTCTCCCCGGTGTGCCGAATGACCATGGACTCGCGAATGCTTTTGTCCTTGGGAGCGTGCTGGTGTTGCTGGCGGGAGTACGGACCGGTGCGCGGGCTCGGCGGTGGTTTGCGCTGGCCGGAATAGTTGGCGGCATGGGTGTGTGGATCAATCCCGCCTTTCAGGTACCGATTTTGGCTGGCATTATGCTCGGAGCATTGATCGCGGCGTGGACGATGCGACGCAAAGGCCCGGAACGCGAGGCTGCCCCGGACCTAGAATTGCCCTGGCGGCTTTGGGCGGGGAGCGGAGCGACCACCATCCTGGTGGCCTACCTGGCGGAATATTTTCCGTCGCATTTGGATTCGTTTCACCTCGAGTGGATACACCCGCTCTATGGGCTGGCTTGGATCGGAGGAGGGGAACTGCTCGCTCGTGGGACTGCTTGTATTCAGGGCAAAAAACCTGCCTGGCGCCTGCTTGATCTGGTCCGGATTGGATTGGCGTTCGCCGCGGTCGCTGCTCTACCCGTCGCCATGAAGCTCACGGACAGCCGGGGATTTCTGGTGGTGGATTCACTTTCCCCCCGCCTCACCAATCTTCCGGGAAGCGTGGTCGCCTCCAGCTTCGGGAGTTGGGTAGCCCGCGAAGGCATGAATGCAACGGTGTGGGCCACGCTGCTTCCGCTGGTGGTGGTCCTCCCGGCGGTTTGGTGGTTGTTTCGCCGTGCCACGGGTCGGGAGAGCCGTGCGTTGTTGGCGCTGGCGTTCGGTCCGGTGTTGATTGGTCTCGGGTTTGCTTTTCAACAACTGAGTTGGTGGAGCGTCCTCGACGGTGCGCTGCTGGTGGTGGTGGTGGCATCCACGGCGCAAACTGCTTCGGCTCCTGCCGGAGCTTGGCGATGGCTTTGGTCCTGCACGGCCATTGGATATGGACTCGCGGGGGTCATCCAGTTGTTGCCCTCCAGAACCCCGGCAGCGACGGCTACGCTTACCACCCAGGAGTCGCAGGAACTAATCGAGCGGCATCTGGCGCACTGGCTGGCAAAGCGCACGGAGGAGGCCGGTGCGGTGGTCTATGCGCCACCCCGGCAGGCCCTGTCCCTGGCTTTTTATGGCGGGCTGCGTGCGTTGGGAACCTTCGCGGCGGAAAATCGGGACGGATTTGGGGTGACGCTTTTCATCACGGCGGCGAACTCGATGGAAGAAGCCCAGGAGCTGATTCAATCAAGAGGCGTCCGGTACATTATCATTCCCTCGTGGGATCCATTTTTTGAAGAGTATGCGCGGCTTTATTTCGTTAAAAAATTCGCCAACCGGGTGGGAGTATTGATTCCTGCGCTGCGCCACTGGAATCTGCCGCTTTGGGTGCGACCTCTGCCGTACCAAATGCCGGTGGGCGGCGGATTCGAAGGGCAGTCCGTTTTGGTTTTCGAAGTGGTGGAGGAGCAGACGCCCGCCGTGGCGGCCAGCCGTTTGGCGGAATATCTCGTTGAATCCGGAAAACTCGACGAGGCCGCGGCCATCGGCGAGTCCTTGCGGCGCTTCCCTGTGGATATCGGGGCGTTGGCCGCGCGCGCCCAGGTTCAGGCGGCGCGGGGAGATTTAGCGGGTGCCACGCAAACGCTGGATCTGCTGCTGCCCCGCCTCTCGGCCGGCGCGGATCGGGTGTTGCCCTGGGATCGCAGAGTCAGCCTGTCCATCGTCCTGGCGCGGGGTGACCGGGTCGAGCAGGCCCGTGAACAGGTGCGCAGATGTGTGACTGAAATCGACGCGAAGCGGATTCGGGCGCTTTCAGCGGGTTCCCTCTATAATTTCCTCGTGTTGACGCATGCGTTCAATCTGGAGATCGCAGATCCGGCCCTCCGAGCCCTGGCCTTGGATCTGCTGCCGGGAGATTTGCGCAGCAATCTCTGAGAAATCACGGGGGCGAAAGCGTGAGCGACGTGGTGCCGGGGGGAAAGGGATGCTGCGAGGAAAGTCCCGAGGGCCAGCGAACGTTAATTTTTTTGGGAGGATTGGAGTCACGATACCCGAAGAAGCATGCGGCCACGGACTGGCTGTAGTAACCTGAGCCCGCATAAACCTCGCTGGTTTCAATAGTGCCGTCGGCGAGTTCCACCGCGATGCGTGCGCCGACCGCGGATGGATTTCCCGCGGCGCCCCGCAGGGAGACGCGCAAGAAATTGCGGCCGGCGATGGGCTGATTGCGGAAGGCCAGGGTGCTGTCGTTGTTGCGGGTCACCAGAAAGTCGGGCCAGCCGTCGCGGTCGAGGTCGAGCACCACCAGGGCCTTGGCATCGCCCGGCACAACCAGATTGCTCTCCGCAACGGGGACAGGCGCGAAGTGACCGTGACCATCCCCCCGCAGGAACTGACTCAGGCCGCCGTCAAGCCGGCCCACTGCCGCGATCGGCGCGAAGGAATTTTGCACGGCATAGATGTCAGCAAAGCCGTCGCCGTCGAAGTCGCCCGCGACCAAGCCTTGCAATGGCGCGATCTGGGCGAGGCGGGGCAAAGGTTCGAAGCGGAACGTCCCGTCCGGCTGGCTGAGAAAAACCCCGCTGCGCAGTTCGGTGGCGGCAAAACGCTGCGCCTTGGCGAGTTTGTCCTCGCCGAAAATTTCCCGCAAGGTGGCCCGGGCATAAAAGTCATTTTTCGGATAACGTTTCAAAAGGGAGGGCAGCACAGCGCTGAGATTGCCGCGGCTGCGCCAGGGATAGCTTTTTTCACCTTCGTAATAACCCTCGATGAGTTGGTTTGAACCGCCACCCTTGAAATCGCCGGAGAAAAGCAGGGCGGGATGTGGGGGATCGGCGTGATACTGGGTGTTGAGGCCGACGTTGCCGACGACATAATCGGGTCGGCCATCGCCATTGAAATCCGCCGCGGCAATGGAAGTCCACCAACCGGTGCCAGCAGCAGCGAAGCCTGCTTTCTCCGTCCAATCGTCGAAATGGCTGCCTTGATTATTGTGAAAATATTTCACCTGCCCCCAGTCGAGGGTGACGAGCAGATCGGTCCAGCCGTCGCCATCGACATCGCTCCAGAGCGCGGCGGTCACCATGCCGACTTCGCGCAATTCCGGCGCGAGGCTGTCGGTGACATCCTCAAATTTTCCTCCGCGATTGGCGAGCAGTGCACTGCGCGGTGCCAGAGGATATTGCCCGGGAAGGATGCGGCCGCCAATGAACAGCCCGAGCCGTCCGGAGTGGTCGAAGTCCGCTGCGACCGCGGCCCCCGCGCTCGTCAGAAGCGGCGGCAACGCATCGGCGCCAGCGGGACTGAATCCCCCGCGACCATTGCCCAAAAAAAGTTTCGGTTCATATTCCGCTGATTCCGCCGGGAGGCTGTTGCCCCCTTTCGTCACCAAGAGATCGCTGTTTCCATCCCCATCGGCATCGAACAGCAGCACCGGCCCGTCGTTGACTGGACCGAGCGGCAGGAAGGAGGCCGTGTCTGCGGGGGTGTATTTTCCCGTCGGCGAACCGATCAGTTCATGCGCCGGACTTATCGTCGTGCCGCCCATGATGACAATATTGCCCCCGTCCTTTTCGTTTTCCGCCACTGCCAGACTCGGCCCCCGGCGGTTGAACTTCGCCGGCAATAGTTTCTGGACGATGAATTCGTCGATGGGTTCTTCTTTCGATGGCAGCGCGAGACCCGTGGCCTGACTCACTTCAATAAATTGTCCGGGGGCCGCTGGTTTTTTCTCCACCGCGGTCATGATCGCGGGTCCGGCCGGTTCCGTGATGCCAAACCGCCGGTCGGTGGGGAGATTTTCAAACACCTGCACGTGTCCGCTGGGCCAGGCCACGGTGAGCCGGTTGATGACCGTGTCGTTCCCCAGCCCAAAGTGAAGGGCCGGCTCACTGCTGGACATGTAGCCGCGGGCGAGAACGAGCTGGCTCGTCTGGCGGCCCAAGGCGCTTTCAATTTTCACCGTGGCGCCCACGCCGAAGCGGTTGGAAACCGTTCCGTGCAAATCGATGATGATGCGGTGACCGGTCTCGTTATCGTTGCGCAGTAGGGTGACGCCTCCGTGAAAATTGGAGTACACGAGATCGAGATTTCCGTCGCCACCCAGGTCGCCAAAGGCCGCGCCAAAACTCACGCCCTTCTGGTTTAGACCCCACTCGGCACTGACGTTTTCAAATTTCAGGTCGCCCAAGTTACGGAGGGCGAGATGCACCTCGGCCTGGACGGGGCTTTCGTACATGATCCTGATTCTCTCGGCCGGGCTCTCGGCGTTCATCATGCGCTTGAGCACGTCGACCCCGGGATCGCGGGGAAATCCATTCGTGACGTGGAGGTCAAGGTGGCCGTCGTTGTCGAGGTCTTCAAAGCGGACCGACCACGTCCAGTCGGTGGCGGCCAGCCCCGCGAGGTTTGCGGCCTCGAGGCAGCGATCGGTGCCGGTGTTCAGGAGCAGTGCATTGCGGTGATATTTTGGCACGGTGGTCGCGTTGTCCGGACGCTCCTCAGTTCTACCGCGGGCATCGGCCAGTGAGTGCTGGTCCGTTTGGTGGGTGGTCGCGGCCATGTCCGCCACCAGAAAATCAATGAGGCCGTCATTGTTAACGTCGCCCAGATCCGCGCCCAT
>JANYDX010000214.1 GCA_025363395.1 Verrucomicrobiota bacterium | reverse complement strand
AGCCGACGACGGCATTTCACGTCCAGACTTCAGACACCGGATCAGTATCTGCCGCAAGGAAGCCCGGGAAACAAAATTCTTCCTGCGCATGGTTTCAACTGCCGAACCCAGCCTCAAACCCGGCGCCCGCGAGCTCTGGAAAGAAGCCCACGCGCTCCATCTTATTTTCAGCCGCATCTGGCGCAGCACCAAATCCTGATCCACGCACACTCAATTCGTTATTCGTCATTTCCAAAATGAGCCTCCTGATCAAAAACGGTGAGATCATAACCGCCGACACCCGCTACATCGCTGACATCTATTGCGAGGGCGAGACGATCACGCGGATCGATCACAACATCAGCCCGCCCGCCGGTACCGAGGTCATCGACGCCACCGGCAAATTCGTCTTCCCGGGATTCATCGACCCGCACGTCCACATTTATCTGCCTTTCATGGGCACGTTTTCCAAAGACACCTATGAGACCGGCAGCAAGGCCGCGCTCGTCGGCGGCACGACGACGCTCATCGAAATGTGCTGTCCGGCAAAATCAGACGACGCGCTCGCCGCGTTCGAGCTTTGGATGAGCCAGGCCGCGGGCAAGTCGGCGTGCGATTTTACGTTCCACATGGGCGTGACCAGATTCGATGACCAGACTGAAGCCCAGCTGCGTGAGATCGTGAAGCGCGGCATCAGCTCCTTCAAAATCTTCCTCGCCTACAAGGGCGCGTTCGGAGTCGACGACACCGAGCTTTACCGGACCCTCAAGCTCGCCAGAGAGCTCGGCGTGATCGTCACCGCGCATTGCGAAAACGAAACCCTCGTTTCCGAGCGCTGCAAGGAACTGCTCGCCGTCGGCAAGACCGATCCCGGCCAGCATCACGAAAGCCGCCCGCCCGCCGTCGAGGCCGAAGGCGTGCATCACCTGATGACTTTTGCCGAACTCACCGGGGCCGCGACCTACATTGTTCACCTCAGTTGCAAGGAAGCACTCGACCAGGCCATCGCCGCCCGCCAGCGCGGCGTGCGCGTGGGGGTCGAGACGCTCATCCAATACCTCACGCTCGATAAAACCTACGCCGAGAGGCCCGACTTCGAGGGAGCAAAATACGTCATGTCTCCCCCACTCCGCGAGGCCCGCAACCAACGTGTGCTGTGGGACGGACTGCGCGATGGACTCATTCAAACCGTAGCCACCGACCACGCACCCTTCGATTTCCAAAAGCAAAAGCCGATGGGCAAGGACGACTTCACGAAAATTCCCAACGGCATCCCGTCACTCGAAGAGCGAATTAATCTGCTCTATACTTACGGCGTAAAGACCGGAAAGATCGATCTGCACACCTTCGTCAACGTCGCGAGTACGCAGGTGGCGAAGCTCTTTGATCTCTTCCCGCGAAAAGGCGCGATCCAACCCGGCGCCGACGCCGACCTCGTGGTTTTTGACCCGGACTACCGCGGCAACATTTCTGCAAAGACCCAGTCGATGAACGTCGATTACAGCGCTTTTGAAGGCTGGAAACTGGAAGGGCGCACGCGCGACGTCACCGTCCGCGGCCAGCTCGCCGTGCGCGATGGCAAGTTCGTGGGAACGCTCGGCCGCGGTCAGTTTCTGCAACGCAAACCAAGCCATTTTTGAATGACGAATATCGAATGACGAAAGCTGAATTTCCACTATAGCGGCTCAGCCAAAAATTCATTCGTCATTCGTCATACAACACCAGCCCCGCCCATTTCCCTGATCACTCTATGAAATCCATCCCTTTCCCGCCCACCTCGCACAAACCGCAGCCGTACGCCGGCCCGTCACTCGATCAGGTCCTCGCCCAGCGCAAACAGTACCTCAACCCGGGACTCTTTCTTTATTACAAGCAGCCGATCATGATCGTTGAGGGCAGCATGCAGTACGTCTGGGACAGTACGGGGAAGCGCTACCTCGACGGACTCGGCGGCATTGTGACGGTCAGCGTCGGCCATTGCCATCCGCACATCGTCGCGGCCGCGAACAAGCAGAACGCGCTGCTCCAACACTCGACGACGATCTATCTCAACCCCAATATCGGCGAATACGCCGAGAAGCTCGCCTCGAAATTCCCCGGTGAGCTTAAGTGCATTTATTTCGTCAACTCCGGCTCCGAGGCCAACGACCTCGCGCTCATGATGGCGCGACTGTACACCGGCAATTACGACATGATCGCATTGCGCAACGCCTACCACGGCGGCAACGCCTCGGGCATGGGTGTCACTGCGCACAGCAATTGGAAATTCAACGTGCCTCACAGCTTCGGCGTCCACCACGCCATCGCGCCTTATCCCTACCGCGGTACCTTTGGCTATGACGATCCCGATGCCGGCCGCAAATACGCCGACGACGTCAAGCAGGTCATCGACTACACCACGCCCGGAAAAATCGCCGGCTTCATCGCGGAATCGATCCAGGGCGTGGGCGGTTTCGTTGTGTTTCCCGAGAATTATCTCAAACACACTTACGAACACGTTCGCGCCGCCGGTGGAGTTTGTATCGCGGACGAAGTGCAAACCGGTTTCGGCCGCACCGGCACTCATTACTGGGGCTTCGAGACGCAGGGTGTCATCCCGGACATCGTCACAATGGCCAAGGGCATCGGCAACGGCGCACCGCTCGCCGCGGTCGTGACCACCCCGAAGATCGCGGCGGTCATGGCGCAAAAAGTCCACTTCAACACGTTTGGCGGCAACCCGGTTGTCAGCGCCATCGGCAAGGCGGTGCTCGAAGTTATCGAGCAGGAAAACACCCAGGCCAACTGCCTGGAACTCGGGCATTACATCCTCGACGGCCTGGAAAAATTAAAGGCCAAACACAAAATCATCGGCGACGTGCGTGGCAAGGGCCTGATGCTCGGCATCGAATTCGTGAAGGACCGCGCGACAAAAACGCCCGGCAAAGAAGAATGCGCGCAAGCCGTCGAAAACGCCCGCGAGCTTGGATTGCTCCTCGGCAAAGGCGGCCTCTGGGGCCAGACCATCCGTTTCGCCCCACCAATGAACCTCACGAAGGCCGATGCGGATTTCCTGCTGGCAGTGCTGGATGAAGCGATTGGCGCGGTGTGAAGCGGGGAGTAACGGAGCGCCGTTCCCCTTCTGCAATTCGGGCCATGGTAGGAGCGGCTTTGCGCCGCGATCAAAGTATCGCCGCAATATCTATGGGGATGTGCATCGACTGCCTGAGTTTCTCTAAATTTTTTGAAGCCTACGGCGCAAGTCTCATTCCACCCGGATGAGCCTTGGCCCGGATACCACCGCCGATCAGACGACTGGATCTGGCTCGAACCAGTCACCGAGTCTTCTTTCCCATTTCCGGAGTGGCTACGATAAGAAAAACCCCAGCGGAATATGCGGCACCACCGTTATCAAATCGCGGCATAAAACCGCTCCGACAACAAGAGGACTGGACTGTGACATGCTACCTTTTCAACTTTAGCAGTCGCTCGCCCGCCGCGTGCAGCGTCACATGCTTCTTCGCAAAATTGAGGCGGATGTAGCGATGCTCCGGCGTGTGGAAAAACACCGAGCCAGGCACCGGCGCGACGCCGATCTCTCGCGTCATCCAGCGTGCGAAATCGATATCGTTGGCGTAGCCGAACGGCGAGATATCGAGCATCACAAAATATGCGCCGGCCGGCTGCGAATAGCGCAGTCCCGTCTGGTCGAGATAACTCAAGAGGATCGTGCGGCGCTCCCCATATTCCGCCGCCAGACCCGCATAGTACGTGTCCGGCAATTTCAGTCCGGCCACGATGGCATGTTGTAACGGAGCCGCCGCGCCAACGGTGAGAAAATCGTGCACCTTGCGTGCTTGATCAATGAAAGCCGGTGGCGCGTACAGGTAGCCGAGCCGCCAGCCGGTGATCGCAAAGGTCTTGGAAAGCGAACTGCACATGATCGTGCGCTCGGCCATCCCGGGCAGCGCCGACATGTATTCGTGATGATGCGGGGCGAAGACGATGTGTTCGTAAACTTCGTCCGTGATAATCCACACATCGAACTCCTGCGCGAGCGTGGCGATTTGCTCCAGCTCACTCCGCGTGAAAACCTTCCCCGTGGGGTTCGACGGATTGCAGAGAATGAATGCCTTGATGCCGCTCGCAAATACGCGGCGCAGATCCGCGACATCAAAGGAGTAATCCGGGGGATTCAGTTTCGCGAACACCGGTTGCACGCCCGAAAGAACGGCGTCCGCACTGTAATTTTCGTAGAACGGGGAAAAGAGGCCGATCTTGTCGCCCACATCCGCCACGGTCATGACCGCAGCCATCATCGCCTCGGTCGCACCACAAGTGACGACCAGATTTCGCTCCAGATCACAGGGCAGACCCGTGAAACGGGATAACTTGGCCGCCAGCGCCTGGCGCAAAGGCTGGGCACCCCAAGTGATCGCATATTGATGATGATCGCCGTCCATCTCCGCCTTGGCCGCATCGAGGATGACCTGCGGTGGATTAAAATCGGGGAATCCCTGCGAGAGGTTGATCGCGCCGTGTTGTGCGGCGACGCGGGTCATTTCCCGAATGAGCGATTCGGTAAAAACGGCAGTGCGGCGGGACGTCGTGGGCATAGGGCCGCAGATTGCAGGCTTCCGCAAACCGCGCAAGCCGGAGCGTGGCCTATGACCGGGAGGCAATTTTTACTGTCCGTTGTTTCGGCCTTTGCGGCCCGGCCTACAGGCCGTCATCAATTCATCCTCCTTGCCTCAAACCGCGCAGCGCGCGCCCGTCGGCGCAATGCGCCCCAATCGAAGCCCATCTTGAAATTTTTCGCTCACGCCCGACTTGCGATGCTCATCGCCTTCACCGTAACAGCTGGTCTTACCGCCATCGCCCAGACCCAATCGACCACGCCCTATTCCGCCCTGCCTGGTCCAGCGAATCCCATTCCGCCCGGTCCGTTTGGCCCGACTTGGGACTCGCTGCGGGAAAATTATCGCACCCCCGCCTGGCTGCAGGACGCGAAATTCGGCATCTTCATTCACTGGGGCCTGTACTCCCTCGCCGCCCATGGCAGCGAATGGTATCCTCGCCACATGTACGCGACGCCCTCCGTTATCGCCTGGCATCGTGAACATTTCGGAGCGCAGGATAAATTCGGGTATAAGGATTTCATTCCACTGTTCAAAGCCGAGCGCTATGACCCAAACGAGTGGGCCGCGCTTTTCAAGCAGGCCGGAGCGCGTTACGTGGTACCGGTCGCGGAACATCACGATGGCTTCGCCATGTACGACAGCGACCTCACCCAGTGGGACGCCAAGGACATGGGCCCACACCGCGATCTCATCGGCGAACTCGCCGAGGCCACCCGCAAGCAGGGCCTGATCTTCGGGCTCTCGCAACATCGCATGGAACACTGGAGTTTCATGTATCCTGCGAAAGAGTTGAAAAGTGATGTCTTCGATCCGGCGTATGCCGATTTCTACGGACCGCCCCAAGCACCCGCCGAACGCGCGCAGCCCGGGGAAATGTTTGAAGGCCGGTCCGCCCCGCAGAGCAAGGAATTCCTGGAGGAGTGGCTGCATCGCAATCAGGAGCTCGTGGATAAATACCATCCACAGCTCGTTTATTTCGACAACGGCGTCAACGCGCGGGCTCTCGACGAGATCAAGCTGCGCTTCGCCGCCTACTACTACAACCGTGCCCGCGAGTGGGGCGCAGAGGCCACCATCGCCACCAAGCGGGACGCCTATCTCGCGGGCAGCATCCGCGACTTCGAGCGGGGCCGCGCGACTGGCATCAGCGAACATTACTGGCAATGCGACACCTCCATCGCCCACAACAGCTGGGGTTACATCGACGGTCTCGTGCTCCGGAATGCGGGCGAACTGATCCGTGAACTCGTTGATTGCGTCAGCAAAAATGGCGGCTACCTGCTCAATATTGCGCCGCGCGCCGACGGCTCGATCCCCGAGGATCAGCAACTCCGCCTCCTGCAAATGGGTGAATGGCTGCGCGTGAACGGCGAGGCCATCTATGGCACGCGTCCGTGGATGAAATTTGGTGAAGGCCCCACCGAGGAACCGCCCAGCGGCGAGCGTGGCATCGTCAATGGCATGCTCAAAGTTTACACGCCGCAGGATATGCGCTTCACGGTCCAGACCGGCGCAGATGGAAGTTATACGCTCTACGTCACCCTTTTCGCGTGGCCTGCGGACGGCAAAGTCACCATCACCTCGCTTCGCGCGAACCCGGCGAATGGTCCGGCTGAAAACACTCCGACGCTCGCCGGTAAAATCGAAGTTGTTTCATTGCTGGGAAATCCTCAAAAGGTGCAATTCACCCGTGACGCCGCCGGTCTTCAAGTCACACTGCCGCCTTGGAAACCCAGTGATTTCGCCAGCGTCCTAAAGATCACCGGCCTGAGATACCCTTAAATTCAACCCACCCCGCCGATGAGATATTTTTCCGCTCTGCTTTTCTCCGGATTGTTCACGAGCTTCACGATTGCGAATGCCGCCGTTCAACTCGCCAGCCCTTTCGGCGAACACATGGTCCTGCAACAGGGGCAGCCGGTGCCGGTCTGGGGCACCGCCGATGCCGGTGAAAAGGTCACAGTGAAATTCGACGGTCAGAAGAAATCGATCAGGGCTGGCGCCGACGGCAAGTGGCGCGTGGACCTCAAGGCGCTCGCCGTCTCCGCAATCGGCCGAACGCTGACCGTTACCGGCAGCGCAACCGGGGCCCCCATTAAACTCACCGATGTCCTCGTCGGGGAAGTCTGGATCTGCAGCGGCCAGTCAAATATGGAGCGCCAACTGGGGCCGCGCCCGCCCCAGAAGCCCATCGTCAACTGGGAACAGGAAGTTGCGGCGGCCAATCATCCGCTCATCCGGCAACTCTATGTGTCACAAAAAACCGCCGTGTCTCCCCAAGCTCTCGCCACGGCCAGGTGGACCGTCTGTTCACCCGCCACTGCGGCTGATTTCACCGCGGTCGGTTATTTTTTCGCCCGTGATCTTCAGCAGGCGCGCAATGTGCCAATCGGCATCATCCACTCGTCCTGGGGCGGGACTCCTTCGGAAGCGTGGACGAGCCGGGCCGGTCTGGCGGACTTTCCTGAATTCAACGAGGGCCTCACCCAGTTCGACCGCATTGCCGCCGATCCAGCGGGCGCAAAACGCGCCTACCTCGAGCGCTTGGCCCGCTGGTATCACCAAAATGATCCGGGCAGTGGCGACCAGCCCTGGAGTGCTCCCGAGTTGGATACCACCAGTTGGGAAACCATGACCCTGCCGACCTTGTGGGAAGACGCGGGACACCCCGGTTTCGACGGCATTGTGTGGTTTCGAAAAAACTTTGATCTCGCCGAAAGCTGGACCGGCCATGACCTCGAACTGCGTCTCAGCGCGATCGACGACGTGGACACCACCTGGGTCAACGGCACGGAAGTCGGCGCAACCTCGGGTTGGAATACACCGCGCGCCTACCGGATCCCCGCTTCGCTGCTGAAAGCAAAAGACAATGTCATCGCCGTGCGCGTCTTGGACACCGCCGGCGGCGGCGGCATCTGGGACAAGAAACTTCCGCTTGAGATGGCTCCGCTTGACGGGAAAGGCAGCGCGCTTTCGCTGGCCGGCCCGTGGCGGTGCCAGTTCTCGACGCCGATGTCCAAAGACCGCAAGCAGCGCCCACCCGTTGATGCGACCGTCGGCGCCGGTGTCCCCACCGTGCTTTACAACGGCATGATCGCACCGCTCGTGCCGTATGCCATGCGTGGCGTCGTGTTCTATCAAGGCGAAGCAAACGCGGACCGCGCACAGCAGTACCAGACCCTCTTTCCCGCTCTGATCACCGACTGGCGCAAACAGTGGGGCCAAAAAGATTTCCCCTTCCTGTTCGTCCAAATCGCCCCCTTTGCCGGCATGCCGCCCGAAATTCGCGAGGCCCAGTTGATCGCATGGCAGACGACGAAAAACACCGCCATGGCCGTCACGATCGACTGCGGCGACGCGGCCGACATTCATCCCACGCACAAGCAACCTGTCGGTGCCCGTCTCGCGCTGGCGGCACGCGCACTCGCTTATGGGGAAGCCGTGGAATATTCCGGACCTGTCTACACCAGCATGAAAATCGAGCGCAATCATGCCGCCCTCAGCTTCTCCCATCTCGGCGGAGGGCTCACCGCCAAGGACGGTCCGCTCAACGGATTCAAAGTCGCCGGAGCCGATGGTGTTTTCCATGCAGCGCAAGCCCGCATCGACGGAGAGACCGTGATCGTCACCTCAGCCGAAGTGGAGCAACCCGTCGCCGTCCGCTACGGCTGGGCCAACGTCGCGACCGGCAATCTCTTCAACGCCGCCGGCCTGCCGGCCTCACCATTCCGGACCGATATAAATTTGCCCTGAGCTTCAGCCATAAAAATCCCGCGCAATGATTTCCTCCGCCATCGATGTTTTGCCGCGCGCCTGCAAGCGCTTCATCCGGCCATGGGCTTTCGCAGTCTTTGCCGCCATTCCAGCCTTGGCGGCCGAGCAGCGATACGACCTGACGAAGCTTGCCGCCACCGATACCTTTTCCGCCGCGCGTGGCTTCGGTTTCGATCTCGGCACTGCGCCATCGATGGAGGGAAAGCCTTTCTTTTTCTCCGTCGCCTTGCCCGAAGGAAATTTTCAGGTCTCGATCACCTTTGGCGATGCGCAAGCCGCTTCGGTCAATACGGTAAAGGCCGAGTCGCGCCGGCTCGTGGTGGAAAGTTTCGCCACCAAACCCGGCGAATTTCTCTCGCGTACGTTCCTCGTCAACATCCGCAACAGCGCCGTGCCTCCGCCCGAGAAGAACGCCCCCGGCGGTTCGGCCGTGGTGCTGAATGAGCGCGAACAAGGCTCGTTGAGTTGGGACGACAAGCTGACCTTGGAATTCAACGGTGCAGCGCCCCACGTCACTGCCATTGCCATCGAACCCGTGAATTGCCCGACCGTTTTCGTCATCGGCGATTCCACTGTCACGGACCAGCGCTTCGAGCCCGGCGCCAGCTGGGGCCAGATGCTCCCGCGCTTTCTCCCCGGCGTCGCTGTCGCCAATCATGCGGAGTCGGGCGAGACAATGAAGTCGTTCATCACCGGCCTGCGCCTCGCAAAAGTACTGAGCCAGATCAAAGCCGGCGATTACCTGTTCATGCAGTTCGGTCACAACGATGAGAAAAAAAACTGGCCCCAGACCTACGTCGAGGCGCACACCACCTACAAAGCGTATCTGAAGATTTTGATTGCCGAAACGCGCCTGCACGGTGCCACGCCCGTCCTGGTCACCTCGATGCAACGCCGCAATTTTGACGCGCAGGGCAAAATAAAAAACACCCATGGCGATTACCCGCAGGCCGTGCGGGAAGTGGCCGGCGAGGAGAAGGTCGCGCTCATTGATCTCGAGCGGATGAGCGTTGCCCTCTACGAATCACTCGGCCCGGACAAAGCGCCCCTCGCCTTTTCCAACGGCGGCAAGGACGTAACGCATCACAACAATTACGGAGCTTACGAACTCGCCAAGTGCGTGGCCCAGGGCATCCGCGACACCGGCCTGCCGCTGGCAAAATCGATTGCAGCCGACTTTACCGGTTTCGATCCCGCCCAGCCCGATTCGCCCGATCACTTCTTGCTCCCCGCAAGTCCGATGCGCAGTAACCTGGCGCCACGCGGTAATTGATCCCGCCATCGGCCTCACCGGTACAGTTGGGGATAAGGATGCACTCGCAGCCGAATCCACCTTTGCAGTCAGGCGGATTTCGCCTTTGTTCTTTCCCATGGAGCCAAAGCGAATCAAACCGGCGAGCGCGGCCGCCCAAGCCCTGGGATGGATCGACGAAAAAACAAAGGCGATTTCCCCAGCGATTCACCCCGCCACGACTTATCTGCGCGACGAGGATAATCAGTTTCGCTCCGGGCGCGTGTATGCGCGGGCCGACAATCCTACTTTCGATCAACCGGAAGCGCTGCTGAATCAGCTGGAGCACGGTGTTGGCGCCGCGCTATTCAGCTCCGGCATGGCGGCGGCGACCAGCGTGTTTCTTGCGCTCAAACCCGGTGATCATGTCGTGGCGCCCAAAGTAATGTATTGGGCGCTGCGTCACTGGCTGCTTGGGTATGCAACCGAGTGGGGCCTGAAAATTGATCTCGTCGATGCCTCCAATTCCACGGCGCTGGCGCAAGCGATCCAGCCGGGTCGCACCAAGCTCGTTTGGATCGAAACGCCCGCGAATCCCACCTGGGTGATTACTGATATTGCGGCCGTGGCGGAAATCGCCCACCGCGCCGGCGCGAAGCTGGCCGTTGACTCAACCACGGCCTCACCGGTGTTGACCCAACCCATCGCGTTGGGTGCCGATATCGTCATGCACTCGGCGACCAAATACCTCAACGGCCACTCGGACGTAATTGCCGGGGCACTGGTGACGGCCAAGGATGACGAATTCTGGCAGCGCATCAAAAGTGTGCGGAAAAACGGCGGCGCCATCCTGGGCACATTCGAGGCTTGGCTGCTTTTGCGCGGTATGCGCACGCTTTTCCTCCGCGTGCCGGCGGCGTGTCGCGGGGCGCAGAAAATCGCCGAGCATTTCTCCATCCATGCGCGGATTGAAGCGGTGCTTTATCCCGGTCTCCCGACGGCGGACGGTCACGCCGTGGCGGCGAGACAAATGCGCGGTGGTTTCGGGGGAATGCTGTCGCTTCGCATCAAAGGCGGCGCGGACGCGGCGATCGCCGTCGCCGCGCGCACTCAGTTATGGAAGCGCGCGACCTCGCTCGGAGGCGTGGAGAGCCTGATTGAACATCGCGCCAGCTCCGAAGGAGCCAACAGTCCCACCCCGGTGGATATGCTTCGGCTGTCGGTCGGAATAGAAGACCCCGACGACTTGATTGCCGACCTTGAACAAGCCTTGGAGACGAGGTAAGCCAAGCGAGGCTCATCTCAGGGGAATTTCGTCTCGCCCTGACTATGGCAGCTTGAGTTCCATGCCGACTTTAATGTCGGATTCGCTCTTCATCACACTGCGGTTGGCCGCGTAGATGTCCCGCCACCGCGTACGGTTTCCGTAATACTGGAGGGAAATCTTCGAGAGCGTGTCGCCCGGATGGACGATGTGGGTGCGTCCTGCGGCCGGACGGGGCGGGGGCGTCGGGAGGGTGACTCTGGCGGGTGCAGTCGGCGTTGGGGTAGTGCGCGGAGTCGCCGGCGGATTGGGCCGGACGGTAATGGGCGGAGCCGTACGCGTACGCACCGTAGGAATTGGATCCACGCTGAAGCTGAAGGCGGACGACGGCGCCGGACGCGTTGACGAACTCACGGACGCCGCTTCCGCCACCACCGCTGGCGTGGACACGGTTGCAGCGACGCTGCGCGCGGCTTTCAAATCAGCCAGCTCCTGCTTGAGCGAATCGTTCTCCTGTTTCAGCCGGTCGAGCGCGGCGACCAAATCCACGCGCTGGGGCTGGCCTTCGAGCGGCTGCGCGGGAAGCGTGCGGGCGAATTCGCGCGTGGCGGCATCAATGCGCTGCTTGACCAGAGGCGCTTGCGGGCTGTTGGGGCGGAGCGCCAGGTATTTCTTGAAATGATAGATCGCGGAAAGCGGATCGTTGATGTGCTGCAGGTAAAGCAGCCCGATTTCGAGGTGGGACTCGGGCGCATCGTCCCCACGTTTGCCGATCACCTTAAGAAAGGCGCCGAGCGCCTCCTGTTTTCGACCGGTCTTGAGGAGAGCCTGTCCCTCGCGATAATTGGGTTCATCGACCTCCGTGGCGGAAGTGAGGTGCTCATTATCCGAACAGGCCGTCAGCCCCAACGCCAATGCGCCCAGCAAGGGCAACCACAGGCGGTGAAGAGCGGACACAAGGCGGGTCATGAATGGAAATGAATTGAACGAGAGTGAGTGACCGCTACGTTTGCGACAGCGTTCCACCAATACAAGTTTTAGATGCCGCTCGACGACAAGACCATCCTAGCCAAAGCCCGCAACTGTCTTGCCATTGAGCGGGAGGCGCTGGACGCCACCGCAGCCGTGCTGGATGGGGATTTCGTGGCAGTCGTACGCGCGGTGGAGACCACGGTTAATACCGGGAACAAGGTGATTTTCTCCGGCGTGGGCAAGAACGCCCACATTGCCGAGAAACTGACCGGCACGCTGAACAGCATCGGAGTTCCCTCCTGCTTTCTCGATCCCACCCAGGCCTTGCATGGCGATCTGGGGCTCTGTGCTTCCGGCGATCTGGCCATTCTTTTGAGCAACAGCGGAGCCACCGGCGAAATGCTGCGGTTGCTGCCGCTGTTTGAAAAATTCGGCCTTAAGACGGTCGCTCTCACCGGCGCGACCACCAGCGAACTGGCGCGCGGGGCCGACTACCGGCTGATCTATTCGGCACCTCGTGAAGCGTGTCCCCTCGCGCTCGCCCCCACCGCCAGCACGACCGCCGCCCTCGCGCTGGGCGACGCCCTGGCCATGGTGCTGTTGGAGAGTTCCGGGCTGACTCGGGAAGATTTTGCGAAGTACCACCCGGCGGGCACGCTCGGGATGACCCTGCTGCTGCGCGTCAAGGATATCATGCGCACGGGCGACGCCTGTCCCGTTCTGACCGAAAACAGCACCACAGTGCAGGACGCCATTTTTGCCATGACCAAGGCCCAGGCTGGAGCGGTGGCGTTGGTGGACGCGAGGGGCGTGATGACCGGCATATTTACCGATGGCGATTTCCGGCGCAGCGCTTTGAACGGCGGGTCGAATTTCCTGCAGGAATCCGTGGCCCGGTTTATGACCCGCAATCCCCGGAGCATCTCGATGGATGTCCTGGCCGTGGAAGCATTGAAGCTCTTCCAGCAATTCAAAATCTCCGACCTTGTCGCACTCGACGCCGACAAAAAGCCCGCGGGCTATATTGACGTGCAGGATCTGCCGAAGCTGAAGATTCTCTGAGGTCAGGCGCGGAACGAGCGTTCGGGATTGCGAAGCGGGCTCCGGTGGTTTGCTTTGCTGGAACAGCCCCATGCCGACGCCGCCCTTTTTTTATCAGGATCCACTGCCACTGGAAACGGACGAGACCGATTACCGCCTTTTGTCCAGGGAAGGCGTTTCCATCGGCCAGTTCGAAGGCCGGGAGATTCTGAAAGTGGCACCCGAAGCGCTGACTTATCTGGCGCGTGAGGCGTTTCATGACACGAGTTTTTTCCTACGGCCCCGGCATCTCGCACAGGTCGCCGCCATTCTGCAGGATCCTGAGGCGTCGGCCAACGACCGGTACGTCGCGTTGACCCTGTTGAAGAATGCGGAGATCGCCGCCAGGGGAATTCTGCCCATGTGCCAGGACACCGGCACCGCAGCGGTTTTTGCCAAGAAAGGCCAGCAGGTGTGGACTGGCGGCAACGACGCCGCCCAGCTGGCCCAGGGCATTTATGAATGTTATACGAAGGAAAACCTGCGGTATTCACAGGTGGCGCCGCTCGATATGTTCAAGGAATTGAATACCGGCACAAACCTGCCGGCGCAAATAGACCTTCTGGCAACGGAGGGCGCAAAATTTGAGTTCCTCTTTGTGGCAAAAGGCGGTGGGTCGGCCAACAAGCTGTATCTTTTTCAGGAAACGAAGGCCCTGCTCAACCCGAAGAATCTCGAAAAGTTTTTCGCTGAGAAGATGCAGCTGCTCGGCACCTCGGCTTGCCCGCCCTATCACCTGGTCTTTGTCATCGGCGGCACCAGCGCGGAGGCGTGCATGAAAATCGTCAAGCTCGCCACCACGAAGTATCTCGATGGCCTGCCCAGCAGCGGCAATGAACACGGCCGCGCCTTTCGCGATGTAGCCATGGAAGCCACCGTCCTCAAGCTCGCGCAACAAAGCGGAGTGGGCGCGCAATTCGGCGGCAAATATTTCGCCCTCGACGTCCGCATCGTCCGCCTGCCGCGCCATGGCGCAAGTTGCCCGGTCGGCATGGGCGTATCGTGCAGCGCTGACCGCAACATCAAGGGCAAGATTACCCGGGATGGAATATTTCTGGAAAAGATGGAAACGGACCCCGGCCGCTTCATCCCGACGAAACTCAAGACTTTCAAAGACAATAATTTTGTCCCGATCAATCTGAACCGGCCGATGCCGGAGATTCTCGCGGAGCTATCGAAGCATCCCGTTACAACCCGGGTGTCGCTGACCGGCACGCTGATTGTCGCCCGCGACAGTGCCCATGCAAAATTGAAGGAGCGCATCGAGGCCGGACAAGGTCTGCCCGACTACCTCAAGAATCACCCCGTCTACTATGCCGGCCCGGCCAAAACCCCGACCGGCTATACCTCAGGCTCATTTGGTCCCACGACCGCGGGACGCATGGACAGCTACGTGGAGCTTTTTCAATCGCTGGGCGGCTCGATGATCATGCTGGCCAAAGGCAATCGCAGCAAAGCCGTGACTGATGCCTGCAAAAAACACGGCGGATTTTATCTAGGCAGCATCGGCGGACCGGCCGCAATTCTGGCCCAGGACAATATCACCAAGGTGGAAACTTTGGATTATCCCGAGCTCGGCATGGAGGCAGTCTGGAAGATCGAGGTGAAGGATTTCCCGGCTTTCATCCTGGTGGACGACAAGGGCACCGATTTTTTCGTCAATATCTGCGGCATCTGCGTTCCCGAAAAAAGCGGTTAGCTCCGCACTGCGACACAGTCGGTGATCCGCCAACATCCGGACAAAAAAAAGCCGCTGCGAAGTGCGTCGGCGGGATAGCGTCGTTTAAAATTTCAAAGACACCCTGTTGGCGTTCAGACCAAATCGACTGAAGCGATCATTGAAATCGCTATCGGCCAGCCGATGAGAGACCCGTTCGCGCACGCCGTCAGCAGTGGCAGGCTCAGCGCTGACCTGCCGATCATTATAATGAGCCAAAAGGCGCGTCCGTTTTGAACCGTTGATAGAAAGGGACGCGAGCTCCACAACTGGAGCGGACGCAGCTTGAACCCGGGCTGGAGCGCTGAGCCGACTGCCCAATACCGCGTTGATCAGCTCCGGTTCCGATTGCTGCAAGTGCGCGAGATTATCCGCGATGGACCGGGCGGAGAGTGACTCTTTCACTGGCGCAGCAATCCCGACTGACGCCGGCGAAACGTTTTCAGCTGGTACTGCGATAGCTGCTAAACCCGCGGCTCTCTCGTCAATCTTCGGAGTCGTTGGTTCGGAGCGATTGACCAAGGGAGAGCTGACCGGATTTTCACTGCTAACAGCAGCAGCATACTCCTCAGAATAATCGATGGCTGGAACCGCCCCGCCTGAAGCCCCTTGGGTTTGGGCCAATGGGACCGGGTTATAATATTTAATCGAAATCAGGGAAAAAGCGAGAATTGCGGTTGCACCAATCGGCAGATAAACCCGGCGCGCCAATAATTGAGGTACACTGTGCCACCATGAAGGCTTCTCAACCAAGGCAGAGAGCTGCTTCTCGCGTAATTCGCGCTCAAAATTCGACCAAAAATCGGCCGCCGGACGCTCCGCTTTTTTGAGCCGCAAAAGATCCTCAATGGTAACCTTGGGACGCTGATCAGAGTTGGGCATGAGCGGTTAGGAACTGAGATACTTGCTCATTTCGCCCTGCAGGAATTGCTTGGCATAATGGAGACGGGAGCGGACTGTGCCTTCAGAGCAGCCCACCACTTGGGCAATTTCTGTATGACTGAGTCCATCGATTTCGAATAACGTAATCACTGTTCGGTGTGAGATAGACAATTTTTGCAGCGCTTCGTTCAATTTTTCCTGAAGCTCTTTCAAATAGGTCTCCCGGTCGGCACCCTTCTTGTCGGTCAATTGTTCCAGAAGCTGGGCGTTGGTTCCGTCCTCGTGAATCTTCTCCAAGCTGAAAAAAGTGCGCAACCGGTTCTTGCGTAAGTGACTCAGTGTGGTGTTGAGCGCGATTTTATAGAGCCAGGTAAAAAACGAGCAATTACCCTGGAAACGATTGATCGACTGGAAGGCCTTGATGAAAGCGTCCTGAGTCAGGTCCGACGCATCCTCCCGATTGGAAGTGAGATTGTAAACGACGCCAAAAAGCCGCTCACGGTATTTAAGGATCAGCTTGTCGAACGCGGCGACATCTCCCGCCTGGACCTGTTTCACGATGACGAAATCAGCATCCGCCTCCTGCCGACGCTCCGGGGAGGTGATAATCGCCTTGGTAAATACCTTGGACAAATTCATCGCACGGGAGGCAGGGTAAGAAGCGGGGTTGATCCAAGCAAACGTATATTATCCTGCCACGGCAGAAGTCTGAAGCGTTGCGACCTGCGCCTTCAACATGCTTCCCAACTGTAGCATAAGCGGTACCGGCGCCAGATCGGCAAAAGGCTCCAATCCGCGGGCAGCGAGTCGCAATTCTTCGTCGATGGCGGTTACCACCCTTCCGGCTATCCCCAATTCAGTCATGCGCTGCCGGCTCGCGGCCAAACCAAGCGGGTGGCCACCCCGCAAGGCCGCCCCGATGGCGGCGCGTTCCTCAGCAGAAACCTGCTCGAGTAAAAGCATCAGAGGGAGCGTTAACTTACCCGTGGCCAGATCGGTACCCAGCGTCTTGCCGATGCGATGTTCTTCACCCACAAAGTCCACCAAGTCATCATAGATTTGATAGGCAATCCCAAGATGGTGGCCGAAATGATCCGCCGCCTGGACAAAATCTTCCGCATACCCTGAAAGCTTCGCTCCAAGAAAACAGGAAGCCCGGAAAAGTTCCGCCGTCTTCAGATCAATCATACGCCGGTATTCCGCCAGCGAGATGGTGATGTCACGCCGGCGCAGGGTCTGCATGATTTCCCCTGAGCACACTTTTCGTGTCGATCCGGCGACCAATCGACACACTTCAGTCGTGGGAAAAAGAGACGCGATATGCAGTGCTTGGGAAAACAAGGCATCGCCCAAAAGCACGGCGGCATCCGGGCCAAACTCGCGCGACGCGGTGCGCCGGTTGCGCCGGAGGTCGGCGCGATCCATGATGTCGTCGTGCACCAGCGTGGCGAGATGCACCATCTCCACCACCCCGGCCGCACGAACCAAATCATCGGACACGATTCCGTCTCCTTTCCAACCGCTGATGAAAACCATGGTCGGGCGCAGTCGCTTGCCAGTGCTATCAAGACAATACGCGGCCATGTCGCGAATCTCCGGCTCAAAGCAGTCCACCTGCTGCCGCACAAAACGATCAAGCGCCACCATCTGCGGACCAACCCGCAGGAAGAGATCCTTGAAGTCACCAGGTAATTGAGAAGAAGGAGAGGAATTCACAAGGCCAGCCATCAACTCGAAAGCTAGGAACGTTAATTGAAATGGCTAACAAATACCGTCGAACGGAGGTATTCCGCCCGAACCCTTCCAGCCAACCGGAGGGCGTCACCTCGATCATCTTACCGGACACAATACCTTGCCGCTCTCGACTACTCTCCTAACTCCCGGTCCCAAGAGCTGCTTCTCGCGCAAAAAAAAGGGCGGAACCGGAGTTCCGCCCTGCTGCTATGACTAAAAGAAAATCAGCGCTCTGATCAGAGAGATCAGGCCAGCTTGCGCCGGAACCAAGCGAGACCGATCAAACTCGTGCCGAGCAGAGCGAGGGTTAATCCACCCTCTGGAACCCGGTTGCCACCCACATAGACCAACTGGTCTTGCTGGAGGCCTCCGTTTCCATTCGTCAGATTCATGACTTTCACTTCAGAGCCGGTGTAGTCGAGTTTGGCGGTGGTGAGATCGCCAAATTGGGCGTTGAGCAAACCAACAAACGGGTTTCCCGAAATACTGGAGGGAGCAAGGCCCGAACCGATTTCACCCTCGAGCCACCAAATCATCTGCTGGAGCGACAAAGCGGCGGCCGAATTGTTGTAGGTAAAGCCGCTAAGAGTGCCTAGCGCAAATTGTGAATACAGATAGCCCGTACCCTGCGAAATCTTGTCGTAGCCGGGAGTCGGGGTGTAGATACCGCCGTTAATCGCGCGATCATTTAGAGCGACGTTGTAGGTCGAACCGGGACTGAAATATTCATTACCTTCAATACAGAAGGTACCAAACCAAGTACCGTCGGTCGATTTGCCCAAGGCATAGTTGCTTAGAACGTAGGCCAAATCAGCATTCGGATCAGCCCGATAATTGCCGCTGGAGCCGGCATTGAACACGCCCATCGTGACTTGCGGATTGGCCATCAAGCTTGATGAGACTAACACACCGCTCACGACCAACGAGAGAGTGAGGTTTTTAAGGATATTATTCATGAGGATCATTACCCATAGCAAACCACGAGCCAATCCTTCTCTCGATCAAGCAAATTTCGACTTAAATAATTGATGTGTAAATGATTAAAATTTGACATATTTTTGCTTTAGTAAATCTACCCATTTTTAGGCCGCTAAACATGTAAGATGATCCGACAATTAATCTGGGAAAACATGAATGGGAAATCGCAAAGCAATAACAACAAACAGCTAACGGCTATTGTATATTGACTGCAAAAAATAACGACGTCTGCACTCAATTGTACGCCTGTTTTATGCCCAAAACAAAGAATGCGAAAGTTGCCATAGCGCGATCAAACCCCGCTTACCTCTCTTCAGCGGTGGGAACTAAAGCTCCACGATTCGCCACATAAGTGGACGGCCGAAAAATGTGCAGCGACTTCAGTGCCGGGAAGGAGAAGGCGCAAATTGTACAGAGCCATCGTTCACTTCTGCCTTCGCGCCAAGGCCTGCGCGCAGCACCATGACTTCCGCTCCGGCAAGCAACACCGGGCCGTAGCCGTGCGCGGCGTACACACTCACCGGCCGATAGTAATAAAATGCCGGATCAAAACCCATGCCAGTGCCAACACAGGTGTTTTCTACCTGGCCCAGAGCATTGACCTGCCTGGCAACCGCGTTCCACCCCAATGACACCATCGGGCCGTAAGCGAGAGGATCGAGCCAGCCGCGATTGATGCCGCGAGCTATGGCATAAGTGAACATGGCCGAAGCCGACGTCTCGAGATAGGAATCGTTGCGGTCGAGCAATTGATGCCAGAGCCCCATGCCACTCTGCGTGGCGGCGATTCCTGCCGCCTGTGCCCGGTATTGGGCGAGGACCGCCGCGCGCCCCGGGTGATCTTCGGGCAGCACGCTGAGCAGCTCGGCCATGGCGATGATGGCCCACCCGTTGGCGCGGCCCCAATGGAGAGCGGGATGCGGTTCCATTTCCTGCACCCAACCGTGTCGATAAAGGCCAACTTGCGGCACAAACATTCGCCCGGAAAACTGAAGCACCTGCTTCACTGCATCGTCGAAATATTTTTGTTCGCCGGTCAGCGCACCCATCTGCGCCAGCGCCGGCACACTCATGTAGAGGTCGTCGAGCCAGAGCGTATTGTGCAAGGGGCGGTTGCGAGCAAGGGTGCCATCAGCCAGGCGGAACTGCCCGGTCGAAATCCATTGGATATAATTATCAATCCACGGACGCAGCGCGGGGGCGTGGACTCCCGCCCGACTGGCCTTGATGAAGGCAACGCACATCGAACCGGCATCGTCGAGCGATTGCGGCGCAAGCACAGGGCGAAGGGCGAGCATCCGCTGCGGACCGGTCAGCTCCGTCGGCGGGGCAGGTTGCGCCCGTAAATGCGCGGCCACGGTGGCAATGGCGGTAATGCGAGTGGCGGCGTAATCCTTGAAATGTTCATCGCCAGTCGCTTCGGCCGCGAGGAGCATGCCGCAATAAGTTACTCCCCATTCGTAACTCGTGATCAGAAAATCCGTCCGCTCAAAGGCGACGTCAGTGGGCAGATGGGCAAAATCCGTGACCGGTTCATGGTTGTCCCGGTTGATGATTTTGACGGGACTGGCGGTTTCGAGATAACCAAGAATCCGCCCGAGCACGCTTTTAATTTCCTCCACCGAAGCCGGCCCATAGGGCACCGGGTAGCCCGCCGGGAGGCGCCCGGAATTAATGGTGCTCGGAGTTGGGACCACCGCCGAATCGGGCGTTAGGGCCAGCAAAGGGAGGGCGAGTAAAATGCCCGCGGCAAGGGGAAGAATGCGATTCATGGACGGATGGGATGACGAAGTTGAACGCGTTGAAACTGAAGCAAGCCGGGCAATGATTTGAGGAAATCGAGGTTAACCAATAATCCGGCGGAGGCAGCCGGCCGCACGCTCACGGATTAGGCGCGGTAAACAGACGGTCATAATCCTGCCAATGCGCATTCATGAGATCGATCTTGCGCTTGAGCTGGGCGGGAAGATCGGGGCCGAGCCGCATGATCGTCTCCTCCCCGGGAATGGCCGCGAGATCGAGGATCGGCTGGGGCGTGTTTTGCAACAGATGTAACAGACGGACGGTATTGTCGATTTCCTGCCGGGCGGTTTGGAGCAGATCCGTGCGATCCCAACTGTTCTGCGCACCCAGCGGTGGATTCGGTTCCGGCGCGACCGCGAGGCTCTTCACCCGGTCCAGCTGTGCCTGGTAGGCGACCATGTGATCTGCCGAATGCAGCAGACAGACCAAGGCCTCCAGCCGGCGGCCAAACAAATCCCAGCGGGCCCGCGCAGTCTCATCCGGCGCGGCGTCGCGGATTTTTCGCGTGCGTTTGAGCGCACCTTCGACGCCGGGCACCACGGTTTCGATGACCCGTTGAAACAACAAGTGCGCCCCATAGCCTTCGTACATCCGCATCGCCTGGATATCGATCAGGTTGTCCGCCTGCTCGTCTCCTTTCGCCTGAAAAAGAAAAGGCCGGTAAAAGCGTTTATCGTCCGCCGAAAGTTCGGTGGGGAACGGCACCATCGGTCGATTGACCCAGCGATTGAGGACGTGCCCGAATTGCAGCATGTCACCGAAATCCAGCGCTTCGAGCCGGCGCTCGGCATCATCGAGCAACAGCCATGTTTCCAGCAGATCGTCCGCCTGCGCCTCGCCCGCTTCGTTGACGGCAAAGATACGCAAAGCCGCGAGTCGCTCGACCGAGTTGCCCTGCAGGCTGGCTTGCGTCGCCTCGTAAACCCGTGCGTTGAACTCCATCACGGCCTCCTCGGGCCGCAGACTGATCAAATGCCGCACCGGGACACCATCGGCCTCGAGCCGTGCCACGGGCGCTCGGCCGGTGCGCAACCAGCGCACATCGGGAATCACGAGGCCGACAACCGGATAAAATGCCCCGCGGGCGTAGGCATCGCTGGAACCGAGCCGTTGATAGGATCGTCCGTCCGGTCCTTCCCTGCCCTGCACCGCTATGCCGCGGGGCAAACGGTGCACGATCGCATCGAGTTGCTCGGGCGAAAACGAAGGAATCATCCACTGCCGCGGAGTGATGGGATTCAAACTGATCTCCACGTCGTGTCCGGCCGATTTTGCCGCGTCTTGAAGTACCAGTAGAAACGAAGCAATGCGTTCCGCCATCGGCCGGTCCTTGCAATCGCTGTGGCCGTTCAATCCCGGATACAGCGCCGGCACCCAGCAAAAGCCCGAACCCGAATCCTGCGTCAAAAACGCAAATGATTCGATCTCCGGACACCGGACGAGCAGACCTTTCAGTGCTTCAGCATAAAGCCGCAGCGTTTCCGGCTGGTCCACACACGGGGAAAAACGAGCGACCCGCGAGCGATTGGGTTGATCGACGCGCGGCCCGCGCAGTTGCGGATACGCCGTGAAAAACGCCTCGGGCAACACCTGCGGGATATTCGATCCCCAATGGGCCTTCAGCCCGAGACGGCGCAGAATGAGGCAGCGCTCCTCCAGAATTGTCGCGATGCGACGCGCGTATTCCATGTCGACAAAGGGCTGCAGCTCCGCCGGTGCAAATAATTTCAGAAAATCGGGCCGCTGGATAAACCACGCCGGATAGGGATCATCGGGCGGCTGGAACTGCCACTTCGCCACCGGCAGTCCGTCAGTGAGCGGTACATGCGTGGCGCCGAGACGCCGGGCCAGCGCGGCCTTGCGCTCGAAAAGCGCGAGATCACTTGCGTCGGCGCCCGACAGCACAGCCGGCGCGTTCGACCGCGTGGCGGCTTTCCCGTCAGCGGCTCCCGCCACCTCGGGAGCGAACACGATCAGCATCAGAGACAAAAACAGAGCGAAACGAAGCAATGACATGGGGAAAATGATGAAGTGGTCTAAAATGAATCGTCGTCGGATTAAACCGGCGAACCCGGCGCGTGGAGCGGGCCGGCGGGGTAAGTCACGGCTTGATGGCATCCAGCAAACCGCGGTTACGCAGCCACTCTTCCGCACGACGGGGCCACTCCGAGGCCGTGCCGAAACCGGCCTTCATGCCCATGCCATGCGAGCCGTGCTCAAACAAATACATCTCGGCCGGGACCCCGGCGCGGGTCAGTGCCTGGAAAAACAAAATACTGTTTTCGACGGGCACGGCGTGGTCTTCCTGCGTATGAATGAGCAGGGTCGGCGGTGTGGCCGGGGTGACTTGGTTCTCCAGCGACATCAGTTTGAGCAATTCCGGGGTCGGCGAAAGGCCGAGCAGCGCCTTGCGCGAACCGGCGTGGGCGACCGGATCATCCATGCTGATGACCGGATACATCAGGATGAGAAAATCCGGGCGGGCGCTGGTGGCGTCAAGCGCCGCACCCGTTTTTCCAGCGGGATGATCGAACAAGGTTCCGGCACTCGCCGCCAAATGTCCTCCGGCGGAACTGCCCATCACGCCGAGACGGGCAGGATTGATTTTCAATTCCGCGGCACGGGAACGAACGAGCCTCACCGCCCGGAGCACATCCTGCAGCGGCGCGGGATATCCGAATTGCTGCAGGCGGTACTTCAGCACAATCGGGGTCACCCCGAGCGTGCTCAGCCAGTTGGCATATTGCACTCCTTCGCGCTCAGTGGAGAGGTTGGTGTAGCCGCCACCGGGACAGATGATTACCGCCGTGCCGTTGGGTTTGTCCACCGCGGGCGCGTACACTGTGAGCGTGGGTTCCGAGACATTCGCGATGTGTCCATTGTCGCGTTTTTCCTCACCGAGACCGGACTTGGCTCCAGGCACTCCTTCGGGCCAGAGGGGGATGACCGTGGGTTCGGCGCGCGCAGAAAGAGTGATGGCAGTCATGGCAAAAAAAAGGCCGAGAGGTTTCATGGCGAATGAGACTTGGCAATTTCCACAGCATAAACGTGGACCGTACCGTGCATGTTGGAACGGAAAATGATCCATTTCATGTCGGGGGTAAAGTGGACATTGGGCTCAAGGCTATAGTCGTGCTTTGCCATATTAACGAGATGTTCAGATTGAAAAAATCCGGGATGAATCAGATTCGCGGCATCGGGGGCCGAAATGCCGGCCACATCGGGAATACCCTGCGGACGAAATAGCATGAGCCATTTCCCATCCGCGGCATGCGCCACCATTTCTGAATCGCCGCCGTCACCGGCGAACAGCGTGCCGTCGGGTGAAACATTGTAATGGACCGACCATTCATTGCGCTGAAGGTGATACCAGGTGCGCCGGCCCGTGGAGAGTTCGTAGCCGGCCAGCCAAAAATCCTCCCCGCGCGGCGTCTGCAGGTCATACCAGATGTAGCGGCCGTCCAGACTGAAGAATTCATGGCCCGCGATTTCCATGTTCATCGTGCGAGCGTGGATTTTCACCGGTTCCCGGCCATCAGTGCGGACGGTCCAGATGCGGTCCACCTTGTGCCAGTTGCCCTCGTGACAAAACATGATGAGCGCGGGGTCCACCGGGGAAAACTGGATATGACCCAGCCAGTCGGTGGTGTGCAGCACGTCCTGGCGGCCACCCGTGCGCAGATCGATCGTGAACAGCGTCATCGGCAAATGTTTTTCGAGTCGCGTGTTGATCAGAACCTCCCGCTTTTCGGCAAAGCTCAGCTCGCGCCCATCCGCGCCCTTCATCGTGGTGCCGGGCGCAGGCCAGCCCACCGGACCGCTGTTCTGGGCGCCGCCCTCCGTGATGGCGCCCACCATCAGGGTTTCATCGGCATTGATGTCGGCCATCGTGCCACCCTTCGGCAGTTCGATCAGGCGTTGCGTCACGCGGGTCGAGGGATCGACCGCAAACAGCGCCCCTTCCTGCACATAATAAATCCGGCCGCTCTTACGTCCCACTTCGAGCCCCGAACTGCTTTGCGCCCGGTACTTCACCCCGGGCGCGATAAGTTGGATTTCACGGGTCGCCAAATCGATCATCGCCAGCCCTCCGGGCGTGATCACCACCATTTGTTTACCATCGGGTGTGAAGGCGTCCTGGTGGAAATACAGGCTCACTGTATTGGGTTCGCGGGAAAGCCGTACAATGCGGTGCCCTGTGTCCGGGTCGATCCATTCGAGCGGGGGATCTTCCGCAGAGTGAAGCGAGGGCACGATCACCAACACCGCTAGGAGGATAAGATTTATACGACTCATGGGTTCGATCCCGACGGAGCATTTCGCTCCCGAGGAGTTACCTTGGTACTCAGCCCCACGCTAGATCAATTCGCTGAGGCGCCTCGCCGCGGGCCGCAGCGACACGAGGTCGTTGAGATTGATTGGAAGGTTGCGCTTCATCGACTCCACGCCGGCGATGCCGACCAGGATCGATGCCGCACCCTGTTCATGGCCGGCGAACCGGCCCAGCTCATCCTTGGTGGGCGCGTCGGGCGCGTAGAAGGAGCGATTGAGGATT
>JANYDX010000190.1 GCA_025363395.1 Verrucomicrobiota bacterium | reverse complement strand
CCGACCCCGGCGGGCCGGGGTCGGACGGAGGGTTGTGTTGGTATTTTTCATGGAAAGGAAAGGCGTCGCTTTCCCTCCAGTACCTGATCACCGGGAGGCCAAAAAAAAGCCCCTCCGGTGTGGCACCGGAGGGGCTAAAGTCGTGTGAACGATCAGAACCCTCGCGGCGCGTACGCAGCGGAAACGACGGATACGACAAGGGCGGAAAGGCCAATCGAGGCGGCGAGGGTCGTATTACCGGCGTGGTTCATTTGTTCGAAAGTGAAAGAGATGAATCCAGCGCGGATTGTCCAGTGCATTTTTCCATTCGTGAAAACGCCCGTAGAGGGATGAAGCAAGCCCGCGAGTATTTAACCGCTAATCGACACTAATCGGGCGGTAATTTATCCACCTTGTCGGATTAGTGGTTAACCCGTCCGGGCCTTGGCCTGGAGGTGGGACCCTTCCATCGGGATTGCATTCAGTGCAGGGGCGCGCAATTTAGCCTGATCATACCCTATGAGAAATCGTTCTATTCTGGCCCTGTTACTTGCAACCGCGGGCTTGCTGGCCGCCCGGCTCGGCGCCGGTGAGGTGACGCAGAAACTGGGTTCGCCCAATGGGGTGATTGCGGTGGAGATCCACCTCGGTGATCGCATCCACTACGATGTGGCGGTCAACGACACTTTGATTCTCAAAAATTCCGCGCTGTCGTTGAAGATCGACGCGACCACGCTCGGCATTGCGCCCAAGCTGCGTTCCGCGATCCCGCGTGCCTACGACGGTACGCTGCAGCCGGTGGTGCGCCAGAAGGCGGCGATTTTGCGCGAGCACTACAATGAACTGCGTCTGGAGCTGGAGGGTGGCTATGCGGTCGTGTTCCGGGCCTATGATGAAGGCGTGGCGTATCGCTGGGAAACTTCGCTGCCCGCCGCGGAAGTGAAGGTGTTTGCGGAGGAGGTGGCGCTGAATTTTGCCGACAATTATTCCGCGTATTATCCCGAGGAGGAAAGCTTCAATTCCCATAACGAGCGAATCTTTCTTCTGCGCACACTGGGTGATCTTGCGGCAAAAAATCTAGCGAGCATCCCGGTGGTCGTGGATGCAAACGGCATCAAGCTCGCCATCGCCGAATCCGATGTTGTGGATTATCCGGGCCTCTGGCTGCACGGGACGAGTGGGAGCGGGCTCGCCGGGACTTTCCCGCCTTATCCCCTCGAGGAAAAGCTGACGGGCGACCGCAACTTTAAGGTGACGAAGTCCGCTGATTACATCGCCCTCACCAAGGGGTCGCGCACCTATCCGTGGCGCCTGTTGGGGGTCGCGTTGAAGGACGCTGACCTGATCACCAATCCGCTGGTTTATTTGCTCGCGAGTCCCACGATGCTGACCGACACCTCGTGGATCAAGCCCGGCAAAGTCGCGTGGGATTGGTGGAACGCCAACAACCTTGGCGGCGTTGATTTTAAGGCTGGCGTCAACACCGAGACTTACAAGTACTACATCGACTTTGCGGCCGCGCACGGCCTGCAGTACATCGTGCTGGACGAGGGCTGGTACGTCCTGGGTGACATCCTCAAGCTCGCGCCGGACATGGATGTCGCGGAAATAGTGGGCTACGGAAAAAAGAAAAACGTCGGGGTGATTCTCTGGGCGGTATGGAAGACACTGGATGACCAGCTCATTCCGGCGCTCGATTTGTTTGAGCGTTGGGGCGTGAAGGGCATCAAGGTCGATTTCATGCAGCGCGACGACCAGATCGTGATGGCATTCTATCACCGGGTTTCCGCCGAGGCGGCGAAGCGCAGGATGCTGGTTGATTTTCACGGCGCAGTTCGGCCGGCGTTGTTGACGCGCACATGGCCCAATCTGATTTCGACCGAGGGGGTGCGGGGCAACGAATGGAATAAATGGAGTTCGCAGATCACGCCCGCGCATACGGTAACCCTGCCGTTCACGCGGATGTTTCTCGGGCCGATGGATTTCACGCCGGGGGCGATGTTAAACGCGACGCGGATCGGTTTTGCCAAGAATTTCGACCTGCCGTCGAGCCAGGGCACGCGCTGTCACCAACTCGCGATGTACGCCATCTACGAAAGTCCGCTGCAGATGCTCGCGGATTCGCCGACCAATTACCTGCGCGAGCCGGAATGTCTGGAGTTCCTCTCCGCGGTCCCCTCCGTTTGGGACGAGAGCCGTGCGCTCGACGGGCGGATTGGTGAATATGTCGCCGTAGCCCGGCGCAGCGGGAAGGAGTGGTATTGCGGCGCGATGACGGATTGGGCGCCGCGGGACCTGCTGATTGATCTCTCGTTTCTGCCTGCCGGAAAATTCACGCTGGAAGAATATCGCGATGGAGTAAACGCCGACCGCCGGGCTGACGATTACAAGAAGGTTGTCACCTCGGTGACCAATGCCACGAAGCTGACGCTCAAACTCGCCCCCGGCGGGGGCTGGGCCGCGCGCCTCCGGCCAGAGTAAGGATGGGTCTGTTGAGGCCTCGGCCGAATCTTTTAGGGACAGGCTCAAGCCAGTGAAGCGGACTTTTCGGGTGCCCTTTTTGAGTGCTGGCGCCTTCAGAATGACTCTTCAATGCCCGGGGGTCCTTCTAGGGGTGAAGGATTCACGATTGGGGTGAGGTTATGTCAACTAATAGTATACTTAAACCGCAGCGTGTTACGGGGGCGGCAAATCTCCGCCACGGGATTTCCGCCCTCACCGACCCTCAGTTCTGGAAAACGACGAAATCGTTTCCCCCGATCTGGTAGCGCTGGCTCGCGCTGAACAGGCCGGTGCGCAGGACTGTGTCGCTATGCGCGGGCGTATTATAGATCAGCCAGACCTTGCGGGGAAACTGTCGCACGGATTCGCGGATATTGAAGAGAACCTGTTCCATCACGAATCCGTTGAAAGGATTGAACATGAAGAACACGATTTGATCTCCGGCGATCCGGAAATGGGCAGCGTCGGAAGTCACAATTTCGATTCTCGTTTTAATTCCCGTGCGGCGCGTGAAGATATCGAGGTTCTGCCGCGCGATGGCGCAGAGCTCATGGGAGAATTCGACGCCGACAATGTTCGCGAAGCCCGATTTGGCGGCGAGCATCAGCACTCGACCCTTGCCCGATCCGAAATCAACGAACCCCCCGTCCTTGGGAATGCCCAGGCTTTTGAGCAATTTAAGCACGGGCGCGGCCTTGCTGGCCTGGTAGGTCACGCCGTGGGCCACATTTTCCGATTGGAGATCGAGGTCCGTGAGCGGCACCCAGGCACGGGTTTCGGTTCCGTGGAAAAAATCGAAACTGAGATCGACGACGCAGCTCAGGCCAATCTTGATGGTTTGTCCCGGCCCCCGTTTTTTCAGGCTCTTTACCGCCCAGGCAAAAATATTCATCTGGAGTGAGTCCGGTAAAACATGGCAGGTTTCGATTGGGGTGAAATGGAGCTTTTGAAACTAGACTGCTGGAACATCGGCCGGTGAAAAGAGATTAGTCAATGGCCCGGGGCTGGTTCCAGGTGTTTGCCGTGGACAAGATGCCTTCTTGTACACCGGGAGAAGAACAAAGGATTGGATTCCTGACAAGTCAGGGATTTTTGTGACCCACTAATTCGCTTTGAGCCCGCAGCTGGATGCGCCGTAAATCCTGTCTTAAATTAATTCTGTAGGCTCGGTGCTCTCCAAGATTATTCGTAAGGTGAATGAAGGCCCGCGGGTAGTGGGCGGAGTCGCAGGAAAAGGGTCAGGACGAGTGTGATGACTCCGCCGGTGACGGTCAGGCCGAGGAGCGTGGTGGTGATGAGACCGGCGGAACTGTTGGCCTGGCGATAAAACGTAATTTCCCGCCGAATGGAAAATTCATCAATCCCGTGGGCGCGGCGCTGCGCAACTTTAGCGGTGAGGGCGTTGTCCAGCCAGTCGGGATTGATCCACTGGTTGTACGCCACCATAAAACCATAAACAATCAGGGCGGCGAGGAAGGATGCGGTCAATCCGGAGGTGAGGCCTTGTCCGAGCGTCAGGCGGCCGTCCCGGGCCGAGGCCTGCTTTTGTCGCAGCAGCAGAAAAAGGGTGGCCAGTGGAATTAGTTTGGAAAAGTAGCCCGCATATTCGCCTGCTTCTAAATGGATCGTGTGCAGACCCAGGTAATACTCGGCGAAAATCCAGAGGGAAAGACTGCCTCCAGTGATCAGGCCGTATTTGAATTCGGCGCTCATGTAGGAACGCTTTCCCGCCGGAGGCGCAGGAAAATTATCCAATGAGTGGAGATGATCAGTGGCACCAGAAAGGTGGGGAGCAGACTGAGCGGCAGGTAAGTGAGCGCCCGCATTTGTGGGTCGCCCTGCCAGCCGAGCCGCCCGGCCGAGATTACAACCGCCATGATATCCACGAAGCCAATGACGTTCCAGATGGTCAGTGCGCGGCGGCGGGTGCCGTCGGCCATCGGCAGCAGGCAAACCGGCAGGGCGAGGGTGGCGACAATGATGTCGCCCCAGCCGCCAGGCACCGCGAACGCATAGGGCAGTTCCCCGCGCCGGTAGAGCAGAAGAAAATAAAATCCGACAAAGCGGGTGACGTGCAGCAGGGCGATCGCCCGGATATCGAGACTGTCCGCCCACAGCCGCACGCGGCGGGTCTTGAAGTAGAGCAGGAGACAGATCGCCGTGAGGGCGAATAGAACTCCCTGAACCGCCGGCATGGGCAGGCGCTGCAATAGCGAGGCGTTGCCTGCATACAAGGCCGCAATCAGCCAGAGCCAGATGGCAATGCGGATGGCAAGGGGGGTGGAATTCACAAGATGGGGTGGAGTGAATAAAAAACCCCGTCGCCGGCAGGCGACAAGGGTTTAATCTCAAATTACAATGTCCAGCGTAGGTCGGGCTCAGGGCAAGATAACGTTGTAGCGTTGGAGCGAACTGCCTTCAATTCGGTGGAGCGCGGCGATAGCGGTGTGAAGCGCGACCTTGGCCTGCAATTCGCTCACCCGCGCGGTATCGAGGTCGGTTTGGGCCTGCAGCACCCGGTAGGAAGTGGACAAACCGGATTCGAAGCGGGCTTTTTCCAGTTCATATTGTTTCTGGCTCAGGTCGGAGGACAGTCCGGCGATCTTCACGCTCTCCCGGTTCGTTTCAACGGAGCGCACCGCGCTGCGCACGCTGATTTCAATACTTTGCTCAATCTGGCGCAGACGCGTTTGTTCGCGGTTGAGTGTGGCCAGGCTTTGACGGTAGCGTGCCTTGTCGGAGGTTTTCCCCCAGGGATAATTGTAGGCGAAATCCACCTGCCAGGAATGATTCTGCCGGTCGAGCGCGTCACCGAGGGCGTCGTTGCCGTTGCCGCGATTGCCGTTGAGACCCACGGCGGCGCCGACGGTGAGGTCGGGCTTGGTGGCGTCCTTGGCGACGACGAGATCGAGCTTGAGCTGGTCAATCGCGGCTTGCGAGGAGAGGTAATCGGGCTGGTTTTGCTTGGCCATCAGGTAGGACGAGGCAAAGACTGGGACGGCGGCCTCCACTTCCCGGAAGTGAACGGGGCCGACATCGGTATCGAGTTCGAACTGGCTGATCAGTGAGAGCAGTGAGTCCTGGCGGTCCTTCACATCCTTCTCGGCGAGGATGGTGTTGCGCCGGGCGTTGGCCACCCCGACTTCCGCCTGCAGCACGTCGAGATTGGTGGCGACTCCGGCGTCACGACGAGCTTTGGATTCATTGAACAAGCGATTGGCCAGTTCCATGGAGAGATTGCGGACGATCAGCTGTTCGCGGGCAAAGGCCAGATTGTAGTAGGCATTTTCGGTGCTCTGAATCACATCAAGGGCCTGAACCTTGAAATCGAGATTGGCGCGGGCCAGACCGATCTTGGCGCGGTTGACGAACGCTCTGTTCACCGCTGTGCCGAAGCCGCTGAGGAGGGATTGCCGGACGGAGAGGGTGAGATCGGCGTTGTAAGCGGGATTGACGCTGGTGAAAGCTGGATTGCTGGCGCTGCGATTGAGCTGGCTGCTGGCACTGACGGTGGTGCCGGTGTACAGCCGCTGGCTCACGCCCGCGCGAAGGTCGGACGACGTGGTGGACGAAGAACCGGTGCTCGAGGTGGCGCCGTCCACACTGCGACCATGGGTGCCGGTGACTGAGAGCAACGGCTCGTACCCCGCGCCCGCGACATCGATGGCATCCTTGGCGATTTGTGGATTATAGCGTCCGATTTCCAGATCGAAATTCTTTTGCAAGGCCCGGGCGATACACTGCTCGAGGGAGAGTTCAGGGGCGGTTGTGGCTGCGGTCGGCCCCGGCACCGTCGAAGGCACGGTGTCCTGAGCCCGTGCGGCGGAGCAGCCGAGCAAGCCGGTCAACAAGGTGGAAAGAAGACGGCGGCGGAGGAGGGTAGTCATTAGAAAATAAAACTGGATCAGGCTAAGTACACGCCACGGGTGGGCAAAGTTTATCTTTTTGAAGACGTGGGTGCACGGGAACAGTTTCAGAAAAGAAAATGCCACCGCGCGGGGCGGTGGCAGTAAGGTGGTGGGTGGGCGGCTTTATGACAGGATGAGCGGCGCCAGTGCCGCGCCGGCTCCGTCCTCGTCAGCGGGGCTCGGTCGGAGCGGTTTTCTTCAGCTCCTGCTCGACGCGTTCGCCCAAGTAGGAATTCTCGTTGGTGCCGGCGGTGAAAAGCATGAGTTGTTTTTGGGCTTCAAGGTAGCGCGGGCTGTCCGGGCTAAGATCAGGAAGTTTTTTCTCCTGCGCAAAGACCAGGAAGCCCTTTTCCGCGGTGGCGGACATCTCGGAGACCTGTCCGGCCTGCATTCTTTGGATCAGGCTGAAGGCCTGCGGGGGCATGTCGGCCGGCGGCTGGCGCAGGGTGAATTTGGCGTAGCTCTTGACCTCGAGTTTTTCCGCGGCGGCCACGGTGGCGAACTCTGCGGCGTTTTTGGCGGCGGCAGCCTGCAACTGGGCCTGAAGGGTCTTGCCCCGCACGCTAAAGAGGCGGCGCTTCTCGCTGTCTTTGAAGTCAGCGGCGACGCGATCACGCACTTCATTAAAGGTTGGTTTATATTCGGGCAGGGATTCGTTCCACAGCAGGACCGCATAGCTGTCGTTGGTCATGACCGGGTCGGAAAAAAAGCGGTCCTTGTTGAGGCGGAGGATCTGTTCGGTTACAGCGCCGAGCCACGCTTTGTCTGGTGGGGGGAAGTCGGGGGCGAAAGGTGCGACGGGGAGGACGGTGAGATGCTGGCTATCGAGGAAGCTCGCCAACTCGGGGGAATTGGCGGTAAGTTTGCGCTCGTAGAGGGCAAGGGTCAGATCATTCGCGGCCTTCGAAGTCAGCCGGACAGCGGCGGAATTTTTCATCGCGATCACGACCTGGGCGCGGACTTTCTGAAAATTGTCGGCATTGTCCGTGTCGGGAACGGCCGGGGTGGTGGCGTCTTTTTTCGCAGGATCAGCCGGGACGGGAAATGAATTAACATTAGCCGTGTAGAACGCGCGGGTTTCAGCCTCGGTGGGCTCACCGGGAGGGAGGTAATCAGATCCTTTGAACCCGACGTAACTGAAACGCGGGCGTGCGGGCACATCGTAGCGGAAGGAATTTTCCTCATGAAATTTCTTCAGCGCCTCCTCGGAGGGACTGATCGTGGGATTGAACGTGCCGTAGTCGAGCGTGGCCACCTGGACGGTCCAAGTCGAATCCGCGCGGATCATCTGCTGCTTGATGTCGTTTGGCATCACGTAGCCGGGGCCGCCGACCAGTTTGCTGAGTTGCTCGAGGCGGGTGTCGTCGCGCAGCACACGATTGACATCCACGGCGGTGACCTGACTGCCGGTCTTGAGTGAATCGCCATAAGCGACATAGCGTTTTTGATCAAACTGCCCCTGTTCATTCTGAAATTTACGGAGGGTCGTCACGTATTTGGCGACCTGATCGGCCGTGGGTGCCGGCAGGTGGAGCTCGTTGGCGAGGGCGAGGCCGGCGACGCGCTGGAGGGCGTATTGTTGCGCCTGGGAGCCTTGAAGAGCGTCATATCCCGCTTTAAGCTCGATGCTCAGACTGGCATCAATCGCGAGGCGGCGGGCTTCTTCCTTGTTATCCAGGTTGATGCCGAAGAACGGGCGGTTGAGCTCCTTGTTGCCGGCGTTGCGGCCGCCGGTATTTCCGATCGTGAAGATAAAAGGGATCGCGATTACGATCAAAAGAAACAGGAAAACCAGTTTGGTGTGCTTGGCGAAGTTGCGTTGAATCCAGGAAATCATGGGGGAAAGCGGCCCACCGTAGAAACGGCCCGCCCGCTGTCAATCTGCGAAGCAGGGTGGGGGTGTCCTAAATTGGATTACCCTCAGCCGCGCAACCCTTCCGGTTTCGCCTCTCTTATCGGGTCAATATTGGTGCATGGATTCCCTCTCGGGCTTCCGCTCATTCGCATGCGTAGAACCGCTAAAGCACCACTACCAAGCTTGCCCGCTTTTTTGCGGCCCTTGCGCTGTCGCTGGAAGCTCTGGAGGATTTTAAGAGATGGCACTTCATGCCGGTCCGGATTTCATCGGAAAGGGCGTGTAGGTCAGGGTGGGTTGCAATTCGTCAATGAGCTGATCGAGCGTTTTCTGACCCAGGGCTTCGGGCAGGCAGGCGGTCAATCGTTCATGATAAAGGGCGAGCACCGGATCGACGTTGTCGAGCAGTCCGCCGCTTGGAGCCTCCCCGTAATTCTCAAACAACTGGCGGAATTCCATCAGCGAGATGCTGTCCAGCGGACGCGCGGGCTGGTAGCGGTGGTCGCTGGGATTTGTGCCGTCCTCGGGCGGCAGCTCGATGATGAGCTTGAGGTCGCAGAGGCGGTTGATGCTTTCGTTCAGGATCTGCGAAGGGACGCGCATCAGTTGGGAAAGGGCAGCGACGGAGTACGGGGGAGCGCACACCTTGAAGCGGCGGGCCACCAGCAGCAGCACC
>JANYDX010000112.1 GCA_025363395.1 Verrucomicrobiota bacterium | reverse complement strand
TAGCCTTCGCCCAGCGCGATGTGGCTGCCGGTATTTTCATCAAGCAACGCGTGGTGAAAAAGACGAGGGCGTAGGTCACTGATGTTCTGGCTGGCGATGGTTGGCGTGATGGGAGTTGCCGACCACTTTGGTTTTTCCCCGACCATGGCTACCTCGCCGAGCTGGCAGGCTCCGGCGTCGGTCTCGAGCAGGCGCCGCAACAGCGTCTCTCCGGTTTGGGCCGTGGCCTTGACGACGCGTCCGTGATGAAACTCCAGCTCAATGCCGTCGATTACGCTGCCGCCGAAAGTAATTGGGCGCGCAATGCGGGCGGTGCCTTGCGCGGAATCCCTGTGTGGCAGGGTGAAGACTTCCTCGGTGGGCAGGTTGGCGACAAAGGAAATTCCAGCCTTGCTCCGCAGACTGGCGGTGCACCAGTGGTGCTCGGGTGGCAGGGCGACCGTGAGGTCCGTACCTTCGCCTTGATAATGCAGCGATTTGAACCGGCCGGCGTTTAGTTCGTCGCGTTGTTTTTCCAGTGCCTGCAAATGAATCTGCCACGCGGCCAGCGAATTTGTCAGATCCAGGTGTTCGTCCGGGCGAGCATCAATCTGACTACGCGATGGAATGCGCACCGCTTCGAATACGGTTTCCCAGAGTGCAGCCAGCCTTTCCGTCGGAGGCAGGTCGGCATAGACCATGTCGGCCCACCGGGCCGACGGTGCAGGAGCAGCGGTCCAGTTGGTTGCGCCTTGCATCAGTTGTTGTGCGACTGGCCCGAAATACTCGCCTCCGATCCGGCGCGCTTCGGCTATTTGCGCAGGTGGGATGCCTTCCATCAATCCGGGCTCGGTGCCGAGGAGGAAGAGCAATGCGTCGCCCTCCCGGACATAATCGTTCATCCGATGGGCATTGGCTCCCACAAGTCGGGCCAGACCGCGCCAGTCTTTTTGTGCGGCAAATTCGCGCAGCCGGGCGGCCTCACCCCAGATCACTTCGATCACAGGCGGACAGGATAGGGCGTTTTCTAATGCCGTCGACTTCAGCGCCTCTACCAGCACTTCTGCGCTGCGAGCTACCCCTTGCAGTTCGTAGGGCTCGGCGATGAGCAAGCGCTGGCCACTTTGGAGATTGAGTCCGACCTTCAGGATAACCCCGGCATAAGCGCCGAGGCGCCTTTCAAAATCGCGCGTCATTGCCCGCGCGAATCGTGTTTCAGGATCGGCCGCAGGTCGGGCTCGGCCGGCGTTAATCCGAAATGCGCCACGATCTGCCGGGCGGCTTCATCAGCGGAGACCCTTTCCGTATTGAGGCGCAAATCGGTATGCGGGATCACCGGAGAATTGAAAAAGCCCCGGGCGCGAAGCTGCCGGTAGAGGGAAAGATCGGTGAGCTTTTTAAAATACCGGCGGGTGCTGGCGGTCAGGCGGTGTTCGAGGGCCGCTTCGCTGGCATGGAGTTCAATGGAAAAGAGCGGTGTCGTCTGCGCCCATTCACAAAAAATCCAGTCGATAAATTCCTGGGGAACCGAGTTCTCCGGACTAAACGTGAAAATCACTCCCGGCGGCCGCTTCTGCGCGGCGCGCATGAAATATTGACGCCACAGCAGGTCGCGCAGCTGGATGAAACCCGGGGTGCCGAAAGCATGAAGCTGCAGTGCTTCGTCGACGGCGATATGATTGTGGTAAAGCTCATAGCCGGTCAGAGTGACCAATTTACGAGCGACGGTGAGTTTACCGGTGGCGGGCCGGCCGTGGATAAAAACCAGGTTCATGTTGCGTAAACCGTGCGGCTCTTCTCAAAGCCTAGCTACGCTGAAGCTCCAGCAGTACTGCATCAAAAAGATAATTATTCAAGTAGGCGTAGGTGACGGTGCCATACCCGCCCTGGCCCCAGGTTGCACCCCATGAGTTCTTAAAAATAAAATAGGCGTCCTCAATCCGGCCGGTGGGCGACTTGTACCCAACCAGCGTGACAGCGTGCCCTCGATCGGGGGCGGCTCGTTGCGAACTCAGATAGCCGTTGACGACGCGGGTCATCGGCCAGCCCATGCCGATGGCGACCGGCAAACCATTATTGAGCGAGTGGACAATGTTATTGAGCAGGGTGACGTGATCGCGTCCCGGCAGTTGATGGGCAAAGACCCGCTGATGATCGCGGGCTTCCTGGACAATGGTCTGGGGTGGGTCTTCGATGGATTCAATCCGGCGACCGAACGTGTTGGGCATGCTTGCTTGGAGGGGAATGCCGTACGCCCGAAGTGCGGATACGACTTCGGGGAGCGAAAAGCCCTCATCGCGGTATTCCTTGGCATCGGTTTCATTCTGGGCGGAAGTGCTGGGCGCGGGCATGCGTTGGACTGATTTGCGCACCGCCCAGATCAGGTATTCCTCCGAGAATTTTTCCACTTTGCCGGACATTTCCGCATTCTGAAACTCCAGTGCGCTTACAATTGCAAAGACCGCACAGCTGGGCCGGTAACCCTGGTTTTTAACGCCCAGTTCGAGTTTGAAAAACTTTGGCCGGAGATCGACGTCAGGCAGCAAGGTGGCCGGTTGCCCGAATTTTTGCAGCAAGGTGTCGAATTTTGATACTCCCTTGGCGGCGGCAGGTGCTGATCGGCGCACGACCGGAGGTGGCGGCGGGGCATTCTTGGCGGCTTCATCGGCGGCCGCGTCGGCAGCGGCATCGTAGTTGAACCGCGCCTGCCACTCGGGGGAAAGTTCGCGGAGCCGGATGGAAGCCATGCCGCCGGCATGTGTGATCATGAGTGTCCGGACGTTGACGGAACGGACGACCACGCTGTGATAAGTCACTCTGCCAACCGGCAGCAGCTCGAGCTTCGTGCCCGCCTGGATCGGCTCCTCGGCTGTGGCTGATGGCAAAAGCCCGAGCAAAAGGCCGGTGATCAGGACAGCGAGGTAGCGATAGATAGTCATGGTAAGACCCAGCCAGTTTACGCGCTGGCTGGCTTGAAACGCAATCCACCAAAAGCAAAAGTGCGGCCGGTAAGGGCCGCACTTGGGGAAAACTGCAAAATTTAAAGTTTACTTACTTGCCGAGACTCTTGCGCAGGTCGTCAAGTTGGTTGGCCGAACCCAGGAGGACGTTTCGGCTGGCAATGAACTTGGCGTATTCTTCGATGAAGACTTTGCCTGGGGGACGGAAATCGAACTCCTTGGGATTGTCGCGGAAGAACTCGCGGTGAACGCGGGTCCAGACCAGGCGGCCGTCGGTATCGATATTGATCTTCGTGACGCCGAGCTGGGCGGCGGGGAGATATTCATTTACGTCGACGCCCATCGAGCCGGCAATCTGGCCGCCGGCGGCATTGATGCGGGCCACTTCATCCTGCGGGACGGAGGAGGAACCGTGCATGACCAGCGGATAGCCCGGGAGGCGGGCCTTGATCTTGGTGAGCACATCGAAATGGAGGGATTGCTTGCCCTTGAACTTGAAGGCGCCGTGCGAGGTGCCGATGGCGCAGGCGAGGGAATCGCAGCCCGTTTTCTTGACGAAGTCCTCGGCCTCGGCCGGATCGGTGAGGCAGGCATTGCCTTCCTCGACTTTGATGTCCTCTTCGACGCCGCCGAGCATGCCGAGTTCGGCTTCGACGGAAATGCCCTTTTTGTGGGCCGCATCAACGACGCGTTTGGTAATCTCGACGTTCTTCTCGTAGGGATCATGCGAGGCGTCGATCATCACTGAGCTGAAGAAGCCGGAGTTGATGCAATCGTAGCAGGTTTCCTCGTCACCATGGTCAAGGTGCACCGCGAAGATCGCTTCGGGGAAAATCTCGGAGGCGGAGCGGATGATCGCTTCCAGCATGCGCTTGTCGGTGTATTTGCGCGCGCCTTTGGAAATCTGGATGATGAAAGGAGCCTTGGACTGAATGGCGCCCTTGAAGAGACCCATCGCCTGCTCGGCGTTGTTGATGTTGTAGGCACCGACGGCATATTTGCCATAGGCGTGTTTGAAGAGCTGGGCGGTGGTTACGATCATGGTAAAAAGACTTTTGGGTAGATAGCCGTTCGCGGAAACCTGCTACAAGCCTATAGTTGGCCAAGCGGGCGCCGTTCTTGTGTCATAGGAGGGAAAATGATCGGCGTCGCGGAAATATTCGCACCTAAAGATGAAGAGAACGGCCCAAAAACTGGAACCGCAGCGACCTCGCTGCTGTTCGGACTACGGCGAGGTCGCCGTTGCTCCATAAATGGTAGCGACCGATGATCGTGCGCCGCCTTTCGCACCATTTCAGGCTTATCGCGGGGGAAACTCGAATTCGGCTTTGTCCTGCTTCTGAGACAGGACGAGATAGGCGCTGAACTTATTGCCGCGTTTGGACACGAAATTCTCGATGAGGTTGGAACGGCCTTCCTCGACCAGGCGACGAACTTCTTCCACCGGGATTTCGATGTCACACAGTTTCTTGGCCAATTTGAACATCTGCCGGTTATCCTGGTCGGGCTTGCGGACGTAGTAGGCATCGCCGAGTTCCACCAACTGCCCGCTGGGCGTCTTGCTTTCGCCGATGACGGTCGCCTTTGAAAGGTCGGCCTTGGCCCGGGCTTTGCGCTCGATCGGTTTGCCGTCCTTGTCGAGCTTGGCGGCCCGTGGC
>JANYDX010000066.1 GCA_025363395.1 Verrucomicrobiota bacterium | reverse complement strand
CAATTCCGGTTTGCTGCGCATCGACAGCGCGATGCGGTTTCGCGGAAGATCGACCTCCGTCACCGTCACCATGACTTTCTGGCCGGGCTTCACGACTGAAGCGGCCTCCTTCACAAAAGAGTCCGCCAGCTGGCTCACGTGCACGAGTCCGTCCTGGTGCACGCCCACATCAACGAACGCGCCAAACGCGGTGACGTTCGTCACAATGCCGGGGAGCTTCATGCCGGGCTTCAATTGCTCGGGCTTGCTGATTCCGTCAGTGAAACTGAAGGCTTCAAACTGCTCGCGCGGATCGCGCCCGGGCTTCGCGAGCTCGGCCATGATATCAGTCAAGGTCGGCAGACCGACTGTATCCGTCACGTATTTCTCCAGATTGAGCTTGGCGCGCACGCTGCCATCGCGCATCAGGTCCGCGACCGTCACGCTGAGGTCTGCCGCCATTTTTTCCACCAACGGGTAGCGCTCCGGATGCACCGCGCTGCCGTCGAGTGGATTCTCCGCCCCGCGAATCCGCAGGAAACCGGCCGCCTGCTCAAAGGCCTTGGGACCAAGCCGCGCCACTTCCAACAATTCGGCGCGCGTCTTGAACGGCCCTTTCTCATCGCGCCGGGCCACGATGTTGCCGGCAATCGCCGCATTGAGTCCGGAAACGTAGCTGAGCAATTGCTTCGACGCAGTATTCACCTCGACGCCGACGCCATTCACCGTGCTGATCACGGTGTCGTCGAGCGAGCGCTTGAGCGCGTACTGGTCGACGTCGTGTTGATACTGGCCGACGCCAATGGATTTCGGATCGAGCTTCACGAGTTCCGCGAGCGGATCCATCAACCGGCGGCCAATCGACACCGCCCCGCGCACAGTCAGATCGTGATCGGGAAATTCCTCACGCGCCACCTCACTGGCCGAGTAGATCGAAGCACCGGATTCATTGACCATCACCACCGGAATGGACGGCGGCAAACCGAGTCCGCGCACAAAAGCCTCGGTCTCGCGACCACCCGTGCCATTGCCCACGGCGACCGCTTCGACCTGGAAAAACTTCACGAAGCCTTCGAGCTTTTCCTTCGCCTCAACGGCATGGCGATCCGGATAGACGACGTCGTTGTGCAGCAGCTTGCCCTGCCGGTCGAGCACCACGACTTTGCAGCCGGTGCGAAACCCGGGATCGATCGCCATCATCGCCTTCTGGCCGAGCGGCGCGGCGAAGAGCAGTTCACGGAGATTGTCGGCAAACACCTTGATCGCCACCTCGTCGGCACGCTTCTTCGATTCCAGGCGCATTTCCGTTTCCATCGCGGGACTCAGCAAACGCTTCACGGCGTCGGCCACGGCGAGGCGAACCTGTTCGCCCGCGGGATTTTTCGCCCGCACGAAAATCGGTTCGACCTCGGCCTGGGCCGTGAGTTCGTCAGGCAAGGTGACGCGCATCATGAGCATCATCTCCTGTTCGCCGCGGCGAATCGCCAGCACGCGATGGCTCGGCGCTTTGGCGAGCGGCTCGGTCCAATCGAAGTAGTCCTTGAACTTGGCCGCTTCGCTCTCCTTGCCGGTCAGCACCTTTGAAGAGACGACCGCGGTTCGCTGATAAACCTGGCGCAAACGTGCGCGGGCATCTTTGTCGTCGCTCACGCGCTCCGCGATGATGTCGCGGGCGCCGGCGAGCGCTTCATCGGTGGAGGCAATTTTCTGCGGCGTATTTTTGCCGTCGTCCGGCGTGTAGGCAAATCCAACATGCGACTGCGCTGCGGCCACCGGATCAGTGGCGGAATCCTGGGCGAAGAGCACATCGGCGAGCGGCTCAAGGCCCTTCTCTTTGGCGATCGTGGCGCGGGTGCGCTTCTTGGGACGAAACGGCAGATAAATATCCTCGAGAGCGGTGAGCGTCTCGGCGGCGAGGATGGATTTCTCCAGCGCGGGATTGAGGAGATTGCGCTCCTTCAGCGAGGCGAGGATGGACGCGCGGCGTTCGTCGATGGCGCGCATTTGCTCCAGTCGGTCGCGAATGGAGGTCACCTGCACCTCGTCGAGCATGCCCGTGACCTCCTTGCGGTAGCGCGAGATGAACGGCACGGTTGCGCCCTCGGCGAGCAGCTGCGCGGTCGAGGCGACCTGGTGGATTTTGAGATTAAGCTCCTGAGCGAGGCGGAGCACATGATCGGGATTGGGGAGATCCATGAAAGGTCCGATGCCAGTGGTTCAAGCGCTGTCGGCAATAGCGAAACGGCGGAAGGCAAAATTAATTTTATTGCGCCTTTTGGCGGCGCCTACCTCCGATGTTTTCGCCTTCCTGCGGTGAAGGCTTCGTGCTGCCGCTAAACCGGTAAGTGACGGCGAACCGCTGCAACCAAGGTAAGCGCATCGTAGGGCTTATGGAGCATCTCGACAAACCCCAGGGCAGTCAGCTCCGCTTTTCGATGGTCGAAATCCAAACCGGACGCCCCGATTACCTTGAGTTGGGGCGAGGCCTTCCGCAGCAACGGCACAAGCGTGAGTCCGTCCATGTCCGGCATCATCATGTCGGTCACCACCAATTTGACGGCCAAGCCCAACTCGCCGATACGCTTGAGGGCTTCAGCGCTTCCGCCGACCGCTTCTACTTCGCAGTCTTCCTGTTCAAGCAAACGCTTGGTGACAGCGAGCACGAATGGTTCGTCATCGATGACCATGACGATCGACCGTGAAAGTCCCCGGGGCGGCAGGTCGATCGGCGCGGTGGCCGGGGCCGGCAAGGTCGCACTCGCCGGAAGGATGACTTGAAACCGGCTGCCGCAGTTCGGCTCGCTTACAACCGCGATGGAACCACCGTGACCTTTCACAATGCCGTGCACCGTTGAAAGTCCGAGTCCGGTGCCCTTGCC
>JANYDX010000057.1 GCA_025363395.1 Verrucomicrobiota bacterium | reverse complement strand
CTGTCCGCTTGTTGCCCTCGATGAATGGTTGGTTTTGGGAAATATGGTAGGCGTAAGCTGCGGCCAGATCGAACAGATCGCCCTGACCATAGGAAAAATATTCATCGGCTGGGCGAGAGCTGACTCCAAGCCATGTTCATTACACCCCTCCGTTGGTGGTGTGAAATTGTCCGGGCCAACGCCCCTCTTTTCCAATCGCAGCAACATGTCCTACGATGACATTCGCGCCTACCTGCGCCTTTTGCTCAAACAGTCGGAGGCCAACCCTAGCCAGGTGCAGATTGACCGCACAGTGATTGATCCAGAACGGATCAGCGCCGTTGAGCACTCAAAGCTGGCAGGGTTACAAGTGGCGGATGCAGTGGCGTCGGGTTTCCATTTCGCTCTTAAAGTGAATCGTTACGGTGAGACTGAGACGAGCTACGTTCCGCATCTGAAGAAGACGATTTATCGCCACAAAGCAGTAGCGATGGGCTACGGGTTGAAACTGTGGCCGGAGGAATTAGCTACCGTGAAAGCAAAAGCCCCCGAGGCTGTTAACCTCGAGGGCTTATGAAACTGAAAGGTCCCAGGAACCGAGGATCCCACCCATTAAGGGCTGCCACTCGTTAGAGCGGCCTCTACATTTCCTGCGCTTACCCAAGGCAAAGATTCTCTGTTTTGGCCGGCATGTCAAGACGCCCTTCGGAGCAAGCCCTCGTGGCGAACCGCGAACTCAGCGCCCGCTTTGAGCAAAAAATCCAAACCACGTGCCTCGTTTACTTCGGAGCTGGCAATGACCAGTCCTATGCTTGCCTAAGCTCGCCACCTGCCCAACGGTTTGATTCCTCGCATGGCCGCGCCCAACCCAGTCGAATTCGCTCTCCAAGGCGAAATCAATGGCACGCCGATTTCCCCGGCTCACGTGCCGTTCGGAGTCATGCGCAGATTCCATGAGGAAGTGGAAAAACTTGTTCTCGGTTCCAACCAAGGCTCGCTCAACGATACCGTAGTCGAGGTTCGCCAAGGTTCCTACGCCCTCGTCGTCCCCATTCCAGAAAACGTTCGCGAGAGCTTCGAGCGCGACATGGCAGTCGCCACCGCCGACGACGTTACTGCCAACCCCGATCCCACCCGCCTCAATGTTCTGCTCGCCTCCGCCCACGCTCCGCTGTGCGGACCGATCAGTTTGCAGCGTTCCAAAAGATAAGCGTGGCCCGAAACAAGTGCGGACGGCGGCGTTTGCCCGCCGCGTCGATCACTGGGGCGCCTTGGCCGAAGTCCACCTGCATCTCTTCTCCCGGTGCCGTCTCGATGCGCCGGAACGGCAAGGGGGTCGCAGCGATCAACGCATGGGCAAACCGCTTTACGGTGTTGTAGCGTCCGGCGAAATCATGATCGACGACCAGATCCTGATGAATGCGCTTGGCGCTCAAACCTTGCCCACCACCGACGGTCGCGAACTTCTCCTCGTGCGCCGCACCGAACCCGACAAGGAAGTCGCCCTCTTGCTTCAGCAACTCGACCTTGTTCTCCCGCCGCAACCGCCGCCCAAAATCTGCCGACCTTCCGCGACGATGTAGTGGCGACTTCCGGGAACCTCCCACGATGAATCAATGACTTCCGCTTTTTACTGCCTCCAGTAGACGAAGTCGGGTTAACAAGGAAAGGGCCGAGGGCGGCCCGGCGCGGGGCTGGCGCCCCGCATCCGGGCCGATCCTCGGCACCCGACTCTTGTATTTAGTGCAATAAAAAGGGCCGGTTGTTACAGCCAGCTGAATCCGGAGCATCCTTGGGTGGCGTAAATTTTGATCCCACGAATCGATAAACCAAGTGCCTGAGGGTTGCTCACAAGATTACTGATCTATTATTTATTTATTCACGTAGTCTTATAGTGATGTAATAAAGTACTTGTGAATAATGCTTAATGAATAAATAATCTATTCAATATCTATTCATGAAAAGGAATTTAAATCGTATTGATACTTCTCGTCTCGCTCTTGAGCTGCAAGCCCGAGGGGTGACGCCGGCACGTTCTCTTTCTGAGTCTCTTGAAATAAGTCAGCCAACTTTGTCGCGATGGATTGCACAGTTAGGCTCGTCGGTGGAGCGCATTGGCGCCGCGCGACAAGCCCAGTACGCCTTGCGGCGCGATGTTCGTAACTTCGGTACGTCTTGGCCACTCTACCGCATGGACGAGAAGGGAAATTCCCATGCAGTAGGAGAGCTGCGTGCGCTTCACGGTGGCTTCCGGCTTATTCCTTCCGGCAATTCACCTGCGTGGCTCGTTCGTGAATATCCCGACGGAGTTTTTCCCGGACTCCCGTTTTTTCTGCAGGATGTCGCACCGCAAGGTTATCTGGGTCGAACTGTGGCTCGCGAAGTATCCGCACGCCTCAGCGTTCCTGGTGATTTGCGCAATTGGCAAGACGACGATATTTTGGCTTACCTGTTATATGAGGGTGATGACCTCCCCGGTAACTTCATTTTGGGCGATCGAGCTCTTGAAAGAGCCCTTCGAAGGATTGAAGCGGTCCCAACATCAGCGCGCGCTTGGACAGCCGCAGCCGACCGTGCCTCGATTTACCCCGAGCGGGCCACTGCGGCCCAACGCGGCGAACTTGTAGGCTCATCTGCTGGCGGCGAACAACCGAAATTTCTTCTGACGGTGCGTCGTTCCAGTGGTCCATTCAGCTATGTCATCGTGAAGTTTTCCGCTGCTGAAGAGTCTCCAGTCAGTCGCCGTTGGGCCGATCTGCTGCTTTGTGAGCACTTCGCGGCCGAAGTCCTGGCGACGCAAGGGAAGGCAGGTGCTCGCACCAAGGTACTGGACGCAGGTGGGCGCCGTTTTCTCGAAGTGGAGCGTTTCGACCGCACTGATGTTGGTCGGCGTGGACTGCTGAGTCTAGGTATGCTGGAGGATGGTCTCTCGACTGGAGCAAGCCCGGACTGGCTGGCTTCGGCAAATCTTCTCGAATCCACTGGCTGGCTGGCACCCGAGCAATCTGCGGACCTTTGTTGGCGCTGGTGCTTCGGTGACCTCATCGGCAATTCTGATATGCATCGCACTAACACCAGTGTGGTTTTCGACGACGCTGTCCCTTTTCGACTGACTCCCTCCTACGACATGTTGCCCATGTTATGGGCACCGGGAGCGCAAGGCGACTTAGGACAAAGAATTTTTGCGCCCCGCCCCCCGCTGCCCGCGATCGCAACCATCTGGAAGGAAGCTGCGCCCGCAGCCCTGAGTTTCTGGTCGCGGGTTGTGGCTGACGATAGAATTTCAGGCGAATTTCGGGCGATTGCTCAAGCGGCGGGAGCCACCATTCAGGGGATGCTGACCCGTTTCGGTTAGCGCGGCGGGCTAGGATTCACTGACGCTTATTTGTGTTCTGGGTGGCCGGTTATCGGACTTTTTGAAGTGGCGGATCCGACTCGGGGAGCATGCTCATTCCGCGGCACGTTTACCCCGACTGACAAAAAGCTTGTTCGGTTGATCGCGGATGAACTTCGCAATTTTCTGAAATCACTGCTCGAACAAATCGCAAGGTCCCGGCCATTTCCGCCTCGAGTAACGCGCACCACGGGCCGCATTGGCGGTCTGTTAGAATGAATTTCCGCGGCACAAGAAACGTGCGGAAGTGGTTCTCTCGGTCGGGCGAAAGAAGGAAGCTGGGGCCGACAAATGCAGGCAAAAAGTTTCCAGAGCCATCGGCATACGTTCGTTTCGCGGATGTTTTCCCGACACCCATGGCCGGGGGGAACCGGGCACGACTCAATCACCACGCGCCTACCGGATTCTTCCCGTTCCTGCGGCTCGTCGGGAGTGTTTATTTTTCGGATACTTAATCGAATTTGAAATCATCCTATAAGCTACAGGCCCTCACGGCATGACGTGTGGTTTAACCATGCTGCAGCATTTACTTCTTCAAGACGGTCCATGGGGCGGAAGGCGTTCGCGTGTTTCACGGCGATTGTATTGATTGTTCGGACACAATTTCCGCATCTCGCGTCCTGCAGTTGCCTTCGGTCCGGTCACCACGGATATCAGGCATTTCACCTAATGCATTGTATTGGTCGGGCGCGGGCGTATCGACACAAGCCTGTTAGCCCGCCTGGGGGAGAATTCACCCGCTCCTTCAAACCACCCTCCGTCGTGTGTGGGAGACCACCGCTTTTGCGCGAGGGTTTCCAAGGAACGCCTGCGACGGATCGGCGGAACCTTGAACGAGGACTGCCCACCCATGCCACACATCGCTCTGGAGGAACATCTGCCCGGCATCACCGGGTTGCTGGAGTATCGCAAAGACTCGGCCGCACCCATTCGTGAACTCACGCAGTTCCTGCTTCGCGGTCCGAACACGCTGACGACAGGCGAGCGCGAGCTGATCGCGACTGTCGTCTCGAACGGGAATCAGTGCCGGTTCTGCACCGCGGCGCATGCCGCGACGGCCGACGCGCTGCTCGGCGAGAGCGAGACGTCCGCCTGCGTCCGGACCGATATCGAGAGTGCGGCGCTCAGCGAAAAAACGAAAGCGCTCCTGCAGATCGCCAAGCTGGGCCAGCAAGGCGGCAAGGCCGTGACCACGGCAGCGGTGGAGCGGGCGCGGCACGCTGGTGCCAGCGATGTGGAGATCCACGACACCGTGCTGATCGCAGCCCTGTTCTGCCTCTACAACCGCTACGTCGACGGCTTGGCGACCGTGGCTCCGGCCTCGCCCGAATTCTACGCGAAGCTCGCCGGACGCCTCGTGCAGAACGGCTACAACCGATTGCCGCAAGGCTACGATCATCTGCGACGGCAGCAGTGACTTCACTTTTCACTACACACCACAAGCTCACATGAAGACCCCCACAAAATGGTTTCTGAAGACCTCCATCCCTTGGTTGCTGCTGCTGGCCGGCAGCACGATCTACGCTGAAGCGACAGCGCCCACCGCCTCCCCGGCGGACAGCAAGACGGATGCGCCCGCGCCCGGCGCGGGCGTTCCCGTCCATGATCGGCCAGCGAGCGTCACGAACGACGCCCCGGGAAATGACCATCTGGCTGGCCGGGCGCTCTCGCTGGATACGGTGGTGGTTTCCGCGTCCCGCGTGAAGGAGACACTGCTGCACACGCCCATCACGATTGAGAAGATGGATGCGAAGATGGTGAGCGAGACGCCGTCCCTGAGTTTCTACGACGGCTTGGCGAATCTGAAGGGCGTCGAGATGGTGATCAGCGGTCTGACCTTCAACCAGATCAACACTCGCGGTTTTAACGGCACCGGCAATTCGCGCTTCCTCCAGCTGGTGGATGGCGTGGACAACCAGACTCCGGGGTTGAGTTTTGCAGTGGGCAATCTGTTCGGCGCCTCCGATCTCGATGTCGAGAGCGTGGAGCTGGTGCCCGGCGCCGCCTCGGCGCTCTACGGTCCGGTGGCGTTCAACGGCGTGCTGATGATCAACACCAAGGACCCGTTCAAGTATCCCGGTCTGAGCGCCCAGACGAAATTCGGCGTCAACCACATCGGGGAACAACTCACCAATCCAAAGGGACTCTACGACGTGGCGCTGCGCTACGCCCAGGTGGTCAACGACCGGTTCGCCTACAAATTCACCTTCTCCTATTTCAAGGCACTGCTGTCCAAGACAGGATGAAAACGGGCTGATTTGGTGGTGAGTCTCCTCTGGAGCGGGAAAAATGCCAAAATAAGGTCGGGTGGATTCAGCTGGTGGCCGGGATGCTGTCCAAATCAAAGCTGAGCTGAGGATCAGGGGGCAACTGCGGCGGAGTATCCAGTGGATGTTCGAGCCACGCCCACAGATCGCGGTAGCTGAACAGATTCCAGCGCAGCAGTGCAACCAGGTGAGAGAGCGCCCACGCACAACGGGATTTGAACTGGAGATATTTGAGCAGGAGGATGGCGATGAGTGCCGTCCAGATCTGGATGTGCACGGCGTTGGCGCTGGTGCCGACAAAGGTCTTGATGCGCAGGTTTTGTTTGAGCGCCTTGAAGAACAGCTCGATTTGCCAGCGCTCTTTGTAGATCGCCGCGATGGTGTCCGCGGCCAAATCCAGCAGGTTGGTGAGCAGCACAAGGATTTCCTGCTTGTCCTCGA
>JANYDX010000023.1 GCA_025363395.1 Verrucomicrobiota bacterium | reverse complement strand
TCGGCCCCGAGCCCGGCGCACGCGGCGGCGAAATTGTTTTTCAAGGCACGATCCCGCAAATGCTCCGGTCGGCCCGCAGCATCACCGGTGCTTATTTTTCCGGCCGCCAGCGCATCGAGGCTCCCGCACAACGCCGCGCGGTGCCGCAGAAATGGCTGCGCTTCGCCAAGGCCTCGAAACACAACGTCCGGAATCTTTCTTTCCGTTTGCCCTTGGAGCGGCTCGTCTGTCTCTCCGGCGTGTCCGGTTCGGGCAAATCAACGTTGCTCGACAATGTCATCTGCCAAGGCCTGCTCACGCAGCGCAACTTGATGACCGACGACCCCGCCGCCATTGAATCGGTCAAATCCGATCTTGATTTTTCCGAGGTCGTGCTCGTTGACCAGTCGCCTCTCAGCCGGACGCCGCGCTCCAATCCCGCACTTTACTGCGAAGCTTGGGAACTGATCCGCGAACTTTATGCTAAAGTCCCCGCCGCGCAAGAAGCCGGTTTCACGGCTTCCAGTTTCTCGTTCAATAGCGGCGACGGCCGCTGCGACAACTGCCAGGGCTTGGGTAGTGAACGCGTGGAGATGCAATTCCTCTCCGATGTTTTCGTTCCCTGTCCCGTCTGCGAAGGCCAACGTTTCAAACCCGAGGTGCTCGCCGTCAGTTGGAACGGGAAGTCCATCGCCGACCTCCTCGCCACCACCATCGTCGATTCGCTCCCCCTGTTCGCGGCCCAGCCGGAAATCCACCGCCGCCTCGCCGCGCTCGACGAAGTGGGCCTAGGCTATCTGCCCCTTGGCCAGCCACTCAACACCCTCTCCGGCGGTGAATCCCAGCGCCTCAAGCTCGTCCGTTATCTCTCGGAATTCACCGCCGCATCCGATGCAGGTCGGGGTTTACCCCCGACCTCATCCTCCGACGGCGGGGATAAACCCCGACCGGCCGCAGACCTTCCTCGCGCTCTTCTGTTGCTCGATGAACCCACGACCGGGCTGCACCGCCACGACGTGAAGCGGCTCCTGGAAGTGCTACAGCGCATCGTGGAGCGCGGACACAGTATTGTCGTGATCGAGCACAATCTGGACGTCCTCAAGTCATGCGACTGGATTCTGGAGGTCGGCCCCGAGGCCGGCGTCAACGGCGGCCAGATCGTCGCCGAGGGCCCGCCCGAAGACCTCGCCCGCGCGGACACCGCCACTTCACCATTTCTGCGGGAGGCCCTGGCCTCGAGTAACCTAATAGGTTACTCTTCGCTGGCTGCCGCCGAAGATCCGCTGCCGTATGGTGTTTCGACGGCTGAAAACTCCGCCCTGCAGGCTTTCAAGCCTTCTGCTCTTGAGTTAATCGGCGCGCGGGAAAACAACCTCAAGAATATCTCCCTCTCCATTCCGCACCGCCAGTTGTCGGTCATCACAGGTGTCTCCGGTTCGGGCAAGTCCACCCTCGCCTTCGACATTATCTTTGCCGAGGGCCAGCGCCGCTTCATGGAGTCGATGTCGCCCTACGCACGACAGTTCGTCGAACAACTTCCCCGACCCGACATCGACCGACTCACCGGCATTCCGCCGACCGTGGCAATCGAGCAGCGGGTCACCCGCGGCTCGCGCAAGTCGACCGTGGCGACGATCACCGAAGTCGCCCAATATCTCCGCCTGCTCTTCGCCAAGCTGGGCGTGCAGCATCACCCGGAAACCGGCCGTGCCGTCACTCCACTTTCACCCGGCCAGTTGCGCGCGCTCCTTGATAAAATCCTCGGCACACCCAGGGCGCGGAAAGCAAAACACCTTTACCTGTGCGCACCGCTCATCCGCGCGCGCAAAGGCCACCACGAACCCATCGCCAAGTGGATCGGCAAACAAGGCTACGAGCTAATGCGCGCGGATGGACGGCTCGTCCGCGTGGATACGTTTGAAAAATTAGACCGCTACAAGGAGCATGACATCGAAGTGGTCGTGGCTGATCTAAAGGAAAAATCCCCCAAGGAAACTGCAGCCACTCTCGCACTTGCACTCAAACTGGGCAAGGGCGCCTGCTTTCTGCTCACGCCCACCGGCGAGGTGCTTTCGTGGTTCTCCACCACGCGGACGGATATTGATACCGGTGAATCCTTCCCCGAACTGGATCCGAAATATTTTTCCTTCAATTCCCCGAAGGGCTGGTGTCCGACCTGTCGCGGCCATGGCCGGATCTACGACTGGATGCTCCATCCGGATGAGGATGAGGAACGCTCCGAAGAAGTCGCAGACGCACTGCGCACTTTTGATTCCGACGAGCTCTCCACCGACGGCAAAATTTGCCCGACCTGTCATGGTGAGCGCCTCAACCGCATCGCCCGTGCGGTCAAACTGCCACTTCGCAAAGACATTTTCATTTCCCTGCCTGATCTCGTCCGACAGACGCCCGCAGACCTCCTCGGCAGCCTCCGGCAGCTGCTGCTCGACAACCGGGGCAAGCTGATCACGCAGGACATCATTCCCCAGATAGAGGAGCGCCTGCGTTTTCTGGGACAAGTGGGACTGGACTATCTGCAACTGGACCGGTCGACGGAAACGCTTTCCGGTGGCGAGGCCCAGCGCATTCGGCTTGCCGCCCAACTCGGCTCCAATCTTTCCGGCGTGCTCTATGTACTCGACGAACCGTCCATCGGTCTGCACGCCCGCGACAACGACCGCCTGATCGAAACGCTTTTAACACTGCGGGAAAAAGGCAACACCGTGCTCGTGGTCGAGCACGACGACGTCTTGATGGAACGCGCCGACCGCATCATCGATCTGGGTCCGGGCGCCGGCATTCACGGCGGGGCACTGCTGGCCAACGACACCCCCGCGCATTTGCGCAAGAACGCCGCGTCGCTGACCGGCCTTTATCTCGACAAAGGAATCAAACACCCGCTGCGCGGCGAATATCGGGAAATCCCCAACAACAAAAAGCCAATTTCAAAAAAGGCTGAATGGCTCGAACTCTCCGGCATTACATTCCGCAATCTTAAAAACCAAACCCTGCGGTTGCCTCTGGGTCGTTTGATCATGGTCTGCGGACCGAGTGGCGCAGGCAAATCCACGCTTTTCCGCGATGTGCTTCATCCCGCCGTGAGTTGTGCCATCAAGCAAAGAAAAGCCAAGCTGAGCGGCAAAGACTTCGTCCGCCTAACCGGTTTCGATAGTGGAGTTACAACGCACCCGCCAAAGATTGATTCCAGCGGGCGGGGTCGCCCGCGCTCCAGTTTATATCCCTTCACTGAGCTCACCGGCGGCAATGATTTCAAATCAGTCATCGAAGTTGATCAATCCCCCATTGGAAAAAC
>JANYDX010000021.1 GCA_025363395.1 Verrucomicrobiota bacterium | reverse complement strand
GTTTTTCCACAAGATGTATTGGGGCGGCTGGATTGGGCTGCACAACAAGCGCAAGCGAACGCTGCTCAAGGAAGCGGCCGGCCAAGGCAGTTCTCGCTCCCGTCTCGTGTGGGGGCTCGGTTTGCTCGGCTTTTCTTCAGTTTACCGTGAGGGTTTCGAGGTCGTGCTGTTCCTTCAGAGCTATGTGCTCAAGCTCGGCGGTGCGGTCGTGCTGCAAGGGGTCCTGTGGGGGCTGCTGTTCACCGGCATCGTCGCCGTGCTGACATTCATCGCTCATCAAAAATTGCCCTATCGGAGAATGCTGGTGCTGACCGGAATTATGCTCGGGGTTGTCCTGCTCGTTATGGTCGGCGAGGAAGCGCAGGAGATGCAGCTCGCGCATTGGATTCCAACCACGCAAATCGGCGGACTGGCCAATGTCATTCCTAGCTGGATGGGCCTCTGGTTCGCCATCTTCCCGACCATCGAGACGCTGGCCGCTCAAGCGATTGCCGCCGCCATCGTCATTGGTTCATACTGGCTTGCGAGGGCTCCGGCCGCTCAGCAGAAATGCGAGGCGGACTGTGCTACAGACTCCGAGGAATTTTCGTCAAGCGGGCAACCCGCGCAATGCGATCCGTTCTGTGTTTCCGCCACGATTTGCCATCCCACTCGCGAAGGGAAGCCACACGTATGACGGCAGAACAGGAGTCAAATTTTCCTGAAGCGAGGGAAGAACCAGCCGACGCGAGATGATCACCCTTCTTCAGGTGGTTGTCCTTGCAGTGATCCAAGGACTGGCGGAATTGCTGCCGGTTTCCAGTTCAGCGCACGTTATCGTTGCGGCAAAATTGATGGGACTTGATCCGTCGAGTCCCGAGATGACGCTCCTCTTGGTGATGCTGCATAGCGGAACGATGTTCGCAGTCATCGTCTATTTTTGGCCTGCCTGGCGGCAGACATTCTTTTCTTCACGTGCGGCGTTGCTGCGAGTCGTGCCTCTGCTGTTTTATTCCACACTGCTCACCGCGTTGGTCGGCTATCCCATAAAGCTGGTGATCGAAAAGGTCGCTCTGCGCCATATCCCGAACGCAGAAATCGAAATGATTTTCGGAAACTTGGCGTTGATCGCGGCGGCGTTGGCGATTGTGGGCTGTTTGATTATCTTCGCCGGCTTGCGCTTAAATGCGGTGGCACAAAAGGAGTATATCGGGTGGCGCGAGGCGGGCTGGATGGGTGCCATTCAGGGACTTTGCCTTCCTTTCCGGGGGTTTTCCCGCTCGGGGGCGACGATTTCCACCGGATTGATTCTCGGGGCGATAAAATCACGGTTGGAGGAATATAGCTTCGCCTTGGCCGTAATTCTCACACCGCCCGTTGTCGCGCGCGAAGTGATACGGCTGCTCGGCTCCAGAAACGGGATCGCTACTAATGAGCTAAGCATACTGCATTGGTTGGGTTTGAGTTTGCTCGGGCTGATCCTCAGTTTCCTGGCCGGTCTGCTGGCCTTGCGGTGGCTTTCGCGTTGGTTGGAGCACGGGCGGTGGCATCTTTTTGGGGTGTATTGTCTCGCTGCGTCGGCTGGGGTGCTCCTCTTACACCATCTAGGTTTTTGACGCTAGATGATCCCTCTCTTCGGTGGTTATCCATGCGGTGATCGACTGATATGGCGCTCACGCTGACTGGAACACGGACGTTGGCGTTTTTTTTGGCGTATGTTGCCTGCTCGCAGCGGGGGGAGTGCTCGCCTTGCGCCATCCGGGTCTTAAGACAGCCCGCTAAACGGAGCTTGACCAGGGCAACTGAAAGGGAAATGAGGAGGCTCTTCATGCGGCGGATTTTTCCATGGCTGGCTCTTCTTTTGGCGACCCTTTGGTTGCCGATGACGGGGCATTGCAGTTTGGAATCGGCTGGAATTCTTTCGAGCAAAGCGGCGAATCCGTGCACGTGTCACGGTCAGACCGGTTGCACCGATGGCTGCAGCACCGTCGAAGATGGGAACTATCGCTCGTCGGCAGAGGTGGTCAAAGTTCCTCGGCCAGCCGTCATCGTTTCCGATTTTCTTTTCTGTTTTCAGTTCGTTCTCCCCTTCGCCGAGGAGGTCGGAACCTTTTCCGGCGGCACGTTCGACCGGTCCAGTGACTGGGTTTCGACGTGGCACTTTGTTCGACGCGCTGCGCCTCCGGCGCGCGCCCCTTCGGCTGTCCTGACCTGATCAGTCCCTGCGCGGACTGATTGGTTGATTTTCCCGTGCTGACGCCTGCGCGCGTCACGCGTTTTCCGGGCTGCGCTGCGCCCGAAAGCCTTAACCCGATTTCGAAAACCATGACCGTATTTAAATCTTCTCTTCTCGTTCTCACGATTCCGCTCGCTTGGTTGACACCGCTCGCACTTCACGCGGCTGAGCCGCCCACGGTTCCGAGCAGTCAGTCGGCAGAGGAACCGCCCCACGCATCTCCAAATGACCGACTATCGTTGGACGCTGCGCTAGCCGAAGCCTTCGCGAAAAGTCCTGCGTTGCGCGTGATCGACGCTGAAGTTGAGGCGGCGCGGGGCGAGGTGCTCACCGCCCAAACGCGGCCAAATCCAGAGTTGAGCTTCACGCCCGGATTAAAACACGTCCGCGAGCCGGGCAATTCACACAACGAATTCAAGGGCTCCGTCGCATTGAGTCAGGTTTTTCTTTTTCCGGGGCGGCGTGAACTGCTCATTTCGATTGCCCAGCGCAACGTCGAGCTGCGGAAGCTCGGCATTGAAGGGCTGCGGTTCCAACTCGCAGCGGCGGTGCGCAAATCGTTTTACGAACTGCTCGCCGCGCAAAGCATCATAGCGCTGCGCCAACAGCAAATCGAGTCGGCGCGGACTTTTCAACAGTCGGCAGCCAAGCGTGCGGAGAGCGGATACGCGTCGGATTTCGAAGCGGTCAAAAGTCAGGGCGAGGTGATCAACGCGCAGAAATTATTGCGCACCGCGGAAGGGCAAATTGCCAGTGCCCGCGTTGAGCTGAACGCGTTACTCGGGCGAGATCCATTAGCGCCGCTCGAAATTACGGGCACGCTGGACGGCGCGCCGACGAATCGACCGCTCCCGGCGTTGCTGTCTCTGGCCTATGAGCGAAACCCGAGCATTCGGGTGCAGGAAATGCAGGCGGAAATCGCCGGCATGAATGTGCGCAAGACGCGACTGGCCCGGCGTCCTGACTATGCCATCGGACCGGCGCTCGAATATAGCCGGTCCGAGCAAGTTATCGGGCTCAGCGCGACAATTTCGCTTCCGCGCAAAAACTACGGGCAAGGAGAGATTCTCACGGCCTCGGCCGAACAACGTCGCGCGCACGCTGAAATCGAGCGCTTGCGCCGTGAGATCGCCGGCGCCGTGGCCAAGGCGTTCACGCAGCTCGCGACGGCCCATTCACTCCTCGCACTCTATCCGCAATCCTACCTCGACCAGCTGAAAGCGGTCGTCGAACAAGCGGAGCGCAGTTACGCGCAAAACGCCACGTCGCTGCTTATCTACCTCGACGCCAAGCGCACTTATTTCGACACGCTGGCCAGCTACTATGAAGCCATCGGCAACGCCGCCGCGAACCGTGCCGACCTCGAATCTGCCCTCGGCGTGCCACTCGAATCCAGTCCTTCCCTTTCCACTCCTTAACACTGACCATGAAATCATCCCTCTTATCCACCGGCGCCGCTTTGGCGCTGCTCCTCACCCTGAACGGTTGTGAGAAAAAAGAACCGGCGAAACCCGCTACGGAAGCGAAGGCCGACGCCAAAAAGCACGAAGAAAACGTCGTCACGCTGACGAAAGAAAATCTCGCGCGTGTTGCCGTAAAAACCGAGCCCGTCATCCGCGGTAGCCTCGAAATGGTGCTCAAAGCCGTGGGACGTGTGGGAGAAAATCTCAACAAGACGGCAAAGGTTACGACCACGCTGGAAGGGCGGTTGATCAAACTAAACTTCGATCTCAATGACCAAGTGAAAGTCGGCGATGTAGTCGGCCTTGTCCAGACACCCGAATTGCTGGGGAAAGCGCTGGAATTGAAAGCGCCCATTGACGGGAAAATCACTGACCGCAAAAGCACGGTAGGCGAACTCATCGGGAAAGAAACCGAGGTATATACGATCAGCGATCCGACTGATCTCTGGGTGCTCGCTGAAGTGAAGGAGCGCGACATCGGAGCGCTCAAAGTCGGCCAGGAAAGCACGTTTACTGTCCTGCCATATCCGGGGGAAACCTTTCAGGGGAAAGTCGTCCTGCTCGGGAACCGCGTGGAGGCGCAGTCGCGCACGCTCGAAGTGCGCATCGAGGTCAACAACAGCGACGGCCGCTTGAAACCCGGCATGTTCGCTGACGTGGAAATCGCCACGACGGCTCTGAATGATGTCCTGATTATATCCGACGAGGCGCTTCAGAGCATGGACGATGATCAGGTCGTTTTCGTAGCGCAGAGCGACACGAGGTTCGAAAAGCGAATTGTGAAAGTCGGCTTGGAACGGCGGGGCCGCGTGCAAATCACCGAAGGGCTCAAAGCGGGCGACAAGGTGGTGACCACCGGCAGTTTCATCCTGAAATCTGAACTCCTGAAGGGCGAACTCGGAGAAGAATAAAATGATCAATTTCATTCTCAATTTCTCCGTTCGTCAGCGCATGCTGGTGATTCTGGGAACAGTCATTCTGGCAGGCTTCGGTGGCTTGGCCGTCAAACAAATCCCTATCGATGCGTTCCCGGACGTGACCAACGTCCAGGTGCAGGTGCTCGCCACGGCGGGCGGCATGTCTCCGCCCGAGGTGGAAAAGCTCGTCACCCGTCCCATCGAGTGGGGTATCGCAGGGTTGCCCCGCTTAACGGAAACGCGTTCAGTTTCAAAAATCGGTCTCGCGGCCATCACCATCGTATTTGAAGACGGGGTGAACGACTATTTCGCGCGCCAGCTCGTCAGCGAACGACTGCAAAGCGTGCGCGGTAACCTCCCCGCCGGCGTAGAGGTGCAACTCGGCCCAATCACCAGCGGTCTCGGTGAAGTCTTCCAATATACGCTGGTCAGCAAGGACCCCAAATACGACGCGACGGAGCTGCGCACGATTCAGGATTACATCGTGCGACCAATCCTCCGCACGGTGCCCGGCGTGACCGACGTGAATTCGTTTGGCGGTCTGGTGAAACAGTATCAGGTCATCGTGAACCCGGATCGCCTGACGTCATTCGGCGTCACGCTCGCGCAGGTGTTTGAGGCGCTGGAAAAAAACAACAGCAACGCCAGCGGCAATTTCATTGAACACAAGTCGGAGCAATACGTGGTCCGTGGCATCGGCTTGGTGAAGGACGTGCGTGACATAGCGAATATCATCGTCACTGCGCAAAATCATACGCCGATCTATATTCGTGACTTGGCCGAAGTGAAAATCGGCGCGGAGCTGCGTCAGGGCGCAGTCACCGCCAACGGCAAAGGCGAAGCCGTGGCCGGCATTGTGCTGATGCTCAAAGGCGCAAGCGGTCGCGATGTGGTCAATGCCGTGAAGGACGTTCTGCCGGCGATCCAGAAGGCGCTGCCAAAGGGCGTGGAGCTGGTTCCGTTCTATGACCGCACGGACCTTGTCAAAAAGGCTATTCACACGGTGACGAAGGCACTGCAAGAGGGCGCGATCTTTGTCTTCCTCATGCTCATTGTGCTCCTCGCTGATGTGCGCGGCGCAATCATCGTCACGCTGGTGCTGCCACTGGCCGCGCTTTTCGCGTTCATTCTGATGAAATGGTATGGCCTGAGCGCAAACCTCATGTCGCTTGGTGGTCTCGCGATCGGCATAGGCATGATGGCCGATGGTGCGGTCGTGATGGTCGAGAATGTCCACCGGCATCTCACCGAACCGCCCGGGAAGGAAAAGCACCGGCACGCCGGCAAGGTGGAGACGGTCCTCTACGGCGCGAAGGAAGTGGGCCGGCCCATCGTTTTCGGTATCGCAATCATCATCATCGTGTTTTTGCCCTTGTTCACGCTGGAAGGTTTTGAGGGAAAGATGTTCTCGCCGCTGGCCTTCACGATTTCGTTCGCCCTGCTCGGCTCGCTGATTCTCTCGCTCACGTTCGTGCCGATGCTCTGCACGTTCCTGCTGAAGCAGGTTCCGCACGATCACGACCCGTTCCATATCCGCTGGCTCAAATCCGGGTATCTCTGGGCGCTGCGACCCTGCGTGAGACATCCCGTGATCGTCGTGACCATCGCGGTGCTGGCATTGGCAGGGTCTTTCGCGTTGGTGCCCCGCATCGGAACCGAATTCCTGCCCTCGCTTGATGAAGGTTCGGTCGCGGTGCAAACGTTCCGAATCCCGAGTATTTCACTCCCCCAGTCACTCGCATTGCAAACGGAAGCCGAAAAACTCCTCAAGCAATTTCCCGAGGTAATCGACGTGGTTTCAAAAACGGGCCGCGCCGACATCGCTTCCGATCCGATGGGTATCGAAGTAAGCGACGTGATCGTTACGCTCAAGCCGCGTGAGGAGTGGACAACCACCAAATCGAAAGAGGAGTTGGTGGACAAGATGCGCGATGCGCTCGCAGAGCTGCCCGGCGTGGCGTCGAGCTTTTCGCAGCCCATCGCCCTTCGCGTTGATGAATTGGTAAGCGGCGTCAAGTCCGCCATCGGCATCAAGATCTTCGGCGACGACCTCGACGTGCTGAAAAGCAAAGCGGAGGCGGTCGCGCGCGTGCTCGGCAAGGTGCTTGGCGCTACCGACATCAACGTCGAAAAAGTCAGCGGCCTAGCTTACCTTCAAATCGAGATTGATCGCGAGAAGATCGCCCGCTACGGCATCAATGTCGCTGACATTCAGAACGTTATCGAGACTGCCATTGGCGGAAAGGAAGCGAGCAAGATTTACGAAGGCCTCAAGGTTTTTGGTCTGGCGGTGCGTTTCCCTGAGACGGCGCGCAACGACGTGCAGCCAATTCGGGAGATTCTCATTCCTTCGCCGGGCGGCGCACTGATCCCGCTCGGCCAGCTCGCCAAGGTCACGGTGAGTCAGGGCCCGGCTCAAATCAGTCGCGAAATGGGCCAGCGCCGCATCGTGATCGAATGCAACGTAGTGGGTCGCGACTTGGGCGGTTTCGTCGCCGAGGCGCAGCAGAAAATCGACGACGCTGTAAAGTTGCCGCCGGGTTATCTTATCAAATGGGGCGGCCAGTTTGAAAACCAGCAGCGGGCGATGAAGCGCTTCGCGATTGTAGTGCCGATCACCATCGCTGCGATTTTCCTCTTACTGTTCAGCTCGTTCAATTCGGTCAAGCAGGCGGTCCTGATCATCCTCAACATCCCGTTTGCGTTGATCGGTGGCATCCTCGCGCTAATCGTGGGCGATTTTAACCTGAGCGTCAGCGCAAGCGTAGGGTTCATCGCCCTCTTCGGTGTCGCGGTGCTGAATGGCGTCGTGATGGTCAGCTATTTCAACGAGCTGCGACGCGAGGGGATGAAAGTGGAACTCGCCGTCATTGAGGGAGCGGTGCTTCGGCTCCGTCCAGTGCTGATCACGGCCAGTGTCGCCGCTCTCGGCCTCATCCCGATGCTCTTCGCGACCGGTCCCGGCAGCGAAATTCAAAAGCCGCTGGCGGCCGTCGTCATCGGCGGACTCATCAGCTCGACCCTGCTGACGCTTTTCATCCTGCCGACGCTCTATCGCGTTTTTGAACGCAAGGAGCGTGTTCGTGAGGAGCAGCTTCCCGAACCACCTTCGACCATGGAACTCACTTGATCGATCACTCCAACGCAGGCATTCGCGGCACGCTCCCCGAATGCTTCACCCACCCAAAGGATGTCTCATGAAACCGTGCCTCACGCTCGCGCTCCTCGGAATCGCCCTGGTGTTTTCTGGCTGTGCCACCACGGGGAATTATCAAGCCGCCCGACCGGCCTATCGTTATCGGGGCAGCAACTATCATCATTCACCAATTCGCCGCAGTCCCTTTGAGCAAAGCTTCGGTCGCGGATTTGGACGCGGCCTAGGACATGGACGCGGCCATGGTGGACGTCATGGAGGACATCGGTAATGAAACGATTTAAGCCACTTGTTCTAGCACCCATCGCCGCCTTTGCCCTCGCATTGACGGGTTGTGTTACTCCGCCGCCACCACCCTCCGACGTTGCCCACATCAAACTTGAGCAGGTCGATTCCAGTGTCGTGCGGGTTGAACGATTATGGCTCGCTCGCGAAGAAGGCCGGCTCTTCGCAGTTGGTGACGTCAGCAAGAACCTTGGTGCCGATGACACGACCCGCACCCACCTCGACGTTGTCCTATTGGATGCGAATGGCGTCACACTCCGCGAGACCTCAGTGCAGTTCGAACCGCGACAGATTCCTCGTGCTCATCGAATGCACGGCCATTCGAGATTTCACGTTTTGCTCGATCCGCTACCGCCGAACGTAGTGCGCATCGAGGTGCGCGCGCACGAAGGGGCTCACTGATATGATTACACCGAGCATGAATTTGGAGCTACCCGAACGCATCATCGCGCCGTCCTTGCTTGCGGCAAATCCAGCGTGTCTCGGCGATGAAGTGCAACGAGTGGAGCAAGCGGGCGCGGACTGGTTGCACATCGACATCATGGATGGTGATTTCGTACCGAATCTTTCATTTGGGCCAGCGATTGTCTCCGCTTTGCGAACACGCACCAGCCTGCCTTTCGACGTGCAACTGATGGTTCGTCACCCGGCGCGGTTCATATCCGCTTTCGCAAAGGCGGGAGCCGACCGCATCACGGTTCACGTCGAATCGGAGCACGAAGGTGATGTTCGCGAAACGCTGGACCTCATTCGACGGTCGCATTGCAAGGTGGGATTGGCGGTGAATCCGGAAACTCCACTCGCGGCAGTCGAGTCGTTCTTCAGCGAAATCGACTTGCTGTTGATCATGACGGTGAATCCCGGCTTCGGGGGACAGGCATTCATTTCAGCGATGGTGGAAAAAATTGAAGCCGCGTATGTCCGTCGAATGGTCGCAGGTCTCGGATTCAGAATTGAGATTGATGGCGGCGTTAACCGGGACACCGCCGCCACGTGTGTGCTTTCAGGCGCGGACACCGTCGTGAGCGGCACGGCCTTGTTTCGTGCCCCTGATTTAGCCGGCGAAATTCGCGTTCTTCGGGAGCTACCCGCGCGTGCACAAAAGTAAAGATCCCCGGAGCAAGCTCCGGGGCATTTGATAAGACCACTGCAAACCCATTCGAGCCCCATGCAATCTACACTCAATCCCGTTCTACCAACCAAGCCGGAGCAAGCTCCGGGGTATCGGACCCACGGCGAATGAAACGGGCCAAAGCCATCAAGGTTGCGCTGCCAGCGCGGAAGGCCCGCCCCGTCAAAGTGCAGTTCGGGATGATGCCCTTGGTCATCGGCGTGGTCACGGGGATGCTCGCTGGACTGATCGTCGAACTCATTAAGGGTCCCCACCAAATCTATATGCAAATAGGCGGGATCGCGGGGATCGCCCTCGGCGCTTTGGTCGAAGGCGTTCGCTACGCCTGGCGCAAGTGGAAGCGAGGGCAGCCGTCGTAGTAGTCCTATGGCTTACCTGATCCCGATGCCTGCATTATTTTCAACACTAGGTTACGCACTGCTTCCCGTGGCGGCGGGAACGGTCGGAGGTGCGATTGCGGTTTTTCGGCCGCCTGGAGCATTTTTCCGAAGCTGTATTCAGCATTTTGCCGCCGGCGTGGTGTTTTCAGTGGCAGCGGTCGAACTGCTTCCTGACATCATGAAACGTCACTTGGCGTGGGAAGTTGGCGTCGGTTTCGCAACCGGGGTTGCTGCGATGCTTGCGTTGAAATATGTCAGCCAGAGATTGGAGAAACGCCCGAAGGGCCGGAAGGGTGTCGCGCAGCTACTGGCCGCCGTGGGTATCGATATTTTTATCGACGGCATTCTCCTGGGAATCGGCTTCGCAGCGGGAGCCAAGGAAGGCGTGCTCCTCACGTTTGCACTCACGACTGAACTGTTGTCACTCGGGCTGGCATCAGGCGTCGCACTGCAATCGGCGGGATTCTCGCGGCAAAAAAGTGTCGGCGGCATCTTCGCGACCTGCAGTTTGCTCCTTCTCGGAGCCGGATTGGGCGCTACCTTGCTCCGTTTCTTTCCTCCGGCGGCCATGGAACTGACGCTGGCCTTCGGATTGGCGGCGTTGCTCTACCTCGTAACGGAGGAACTTCTCGTCGAAGCGCATGAGGCGCCAGAGACCCCCACCACCACCGCCGCGTTCTTCGGGGGTTTTCTTCTCTTTCTCATCATTGGGATGCAGGCGTGAGAATGCGCCTACTCTCTAGGAAACTCCCATGCCCAACTAAATGAACCGTAGCGTGAGGTCTTGGCGACTTTGCTCCTTTTGTGCGGCCATCAATCAATATAACGTTCCAAAACGCTCATGAGCTCGCGCAGTTTGCGTCGCGCATCGGAAGGGGACGAGGCGTGCTCGATGCAGTGCTCCATGTGCGAGTGAATAAGCTTTTCAGAAAGGGCCTTGATCGCACGTCGCGCGGACACCAACTGCATGAGCACGTCGGGACAGTCGTAGTCGGTGCTCAACATGCGCTCGATGGCGTTGAGCTGGCCAGAAATTTTGCGCAGTCGAAGCTTCAACGCCTGGGTTTCTTCCGGTGGGTGGGCTTCATGATGGTCGTTGGACATGGTTCGTTCCTGCTTAAAAACTGGCTGCTTCGCGAGCCGATAATCGCACTTGCGCTATATGGGGGGAGGGGGCATAGCTCATACCTATGAATTCCACGGTTCTCACCACCATCGCTGTCACCGGATTCACTATTGCATTCCTGCACGCGGCGATTCCGACCCACTGGCTGCCGTTCGTCCTTACCGGGCGTGCCCAGAAGTGGAGCCGCGGGAAAACGCTGGTAGTGACGGCTGTCTGCGGATCAGGCCATGTGCTTTTCACTGCTGTGCTGGGTTTCCTCGTGGCGTGGCTCGGCTTCGCACTCAATGATCGCGTAGGCGCGTGGTTCCCGCGCATTGCCGGCGGTGCGCTACTGGCTTTCGGATTGTTCTACGTTTACCGCCAGTTTTCCGGCCACGGCCACGGGCACAGTCACATGTTTGGCGGCCATGATCACCCCGAACACGCGGAGAGCGACGATCACAAACACGGAGCGCACGGCGGACCCTTGGTGGACACAGGGCACGGTAACATCGAGCTGAGTGTATTTGAGACCGGCGTGCCGCCGCGTTTCCGCCTGTTTTTTACCGATGCCAAAGCCCGCGAGACAACTCCGCCGTCGCCTGCGAGCACCGGCTTGAAAACGCTGAGGCCCGACGCCACGCGGCAGGTATTCACGTTCAAATCAGGGCCGGGCTATTTGGAATCCAACGAGGATATTCCCGAGCCGCACGAATTCAGAGTGTTTCTCGAATTGGGACACGGAAATCATGTTCATAAACACGAGTTGGAATTCGTCGAAGGTCATCATCACGGCGAACACGGTCACGACTGTGCCGAAGCCGAGGTAAAACCGCCCGCACCGGCGAAGTCGGATTGGGCGGCGATGGTAAGCTTGTTTGTGCTCCTCACGTTTTCGCCCTGCGAAGGCTTCATCCCAGTTTATGTCTCGGGCGTGCGCTACGGTTGGGGCGGTTTTGCGCTGCTGACGGGGATTCTATCCGTCGGCACGGTCCTCGGCATGGTGGTGTTCACCTGGCTGACGCTCATTGGCCTTGAAAAAATGAAGCTGAAATGGGTTGAACGCTACGAGAGCGGCGTGCTCGGCGGGCTGCTGTGCGCACTGGGCGTGTTCGTCATCTTCTTTGAAAAATAACCAATTATGAAACACGAAAAACATTCAGAATCGCCCGATGGGCATGACGAGGCCGGTGACAGGGGTGATGCCGCTCATCACGAAAAACATGAACACAACCACGAACATGAGCGTGACCACGACGATGGTTCTCCCGAACATGATCACGGTCATGAGGGACACGATCACGAGCACACGCAAAGTCCCGCGACCACGATAAGTCTGGCGATTTCGGGCGTGCTAGTCGCGGTCGGCCTCGGTCTGCAATGGAGCAGTGCGATGGCGCCCGAATCCGCGCGTTGGATCTTTGTCGGGGCGATGCTTGCTGGTGGATGGTTCCTTCTGCCAAGCGCGTGGGCTTCATTGCGGCGACTGCGCCCGGACATCAATCTCCTCGTGATTATCGCCGCCATAGGCGCCTCGGTCGTCAATCAGTGGGGGGAAGCGGCAACCGTCGTGTTTCTCTTTGGGGTCGCGGAGTGGTTGGAAGGATGGGCTGATCGTCGCGCTCGCCGGGCAGTCGAGGCTCTCCTCGAGATCGCTCCTAAGGTCGCGATGGTAAAGAGGGAAAATAATTTCACCGAAGTGCCCGTGGCGGAGGTCAAGGTCGATGAAACCATCGCCGTTAAAAACGGGATGAGTATCCCCTTGGACGGCGAGGTGCTCAGTGGCGAATCCGCAGTGAACCAAGCGCCGATCACCGGCGAGTCAGTGCCCGTCGATAAGAAGAAAGGCGATCAAGTTTTCGCTGGGACGATCAACGGTGAAGGTTCGCTGGAAGTCCGTGTCACTAAAGCGGCAGGTGATACCACCCTCGCGAAAATAATTCGCTTGGTGAAAGATGCACAGGAGCAGAAAGCGCCCAGTCAGCAGTTCGTCGATGTATTTGCCCAATACTACACGCCAGCGGTCACAATTGTTGCTCTCCTCATTTTTCTCGTGCCGCCGCTGGCGTTTCATGGTGAGTGGAACGTCTGGCTCTATCGGGCTTGCGTGCTGCTTATCATTGCGTGCCCCTGCGCCTTGGTAATCTCCACCCCCGTGAGTATTGTGGCAGGGCTGGCTGCGTTAGCAAAACGGGGAGTTCTTGTGAAAGGTGGCGCGCATCTCGAATCCATCGGACGGCTCGACGCGCTAGCATTGGATAAGACCGGCACCATCACCGAAGGAAAACCACGGGTGCTCTCCGTGACGCGGATTAGTCAGGCGTCCGAGGACGATATTGTGCGCGCGGCAGCGGCCATCGACGATCATTCCGCTCACCCTCTAGCGGCGGCCGTTGTGAATTATGCGCGGGAGCGCAAAGTGGATTTTAAGCGCGCTGAAAATTATCAGGCGAAAAGTGGACGTGGGGCGGAAGCAGTCATCGACGGGCATCCCTTTTTCGTCGGCAATCACCGTTTCACTCACGAACTAGGCGTTTGCTCGCCCGAGATCGAAAAGCTGCTCGGCGAGATTGAAGGCCGCGGTGAATCGGTGGTGGTGGTCGGTCACCGACCGCACGACGGCTGCAAAGGCGAGGTCCTTGGCATCATCGCAATTGGTGATGCTGTGCGGCCAAATGCGAAGGAGGCGATTGCGGAATTGCACGCTGTCGGCGTGAAAAAAATCGTGATGTTGAGTGGCGACAATCAACGCACCGCCGACTTTATCGCGAGACAAGTCGGCATCGATGAAGCCAAAGGCGACTTGCTGCCCGACGACAAAGTGGAAGCGATAAAAAAGCTGTGCGCTTCTCATGCCGTTGTGGGGATGGTGGGCGACGGCGTGAACGATGCACCCGCGATGGCAACCGCGAGTGTCGGCATCGCCATGGGCGCCGCCGGCACCGATGCAGCTATCGAAACCGCCGACATCGCGCTAATGAAGGACGATCTCGGGAAGATCGCTGAAACCATCCGCCTCGGTCGCCGCACCCTTCGGATTATTCGCTTCAACATCGGTTTCGCCCTAACGTTAAAGGCCCTTTTCCTGGTTCTCACCCTCCTCGGCCATGCCAGTCTTTGGCTCGCCATTTTGGCGGACACCGGCGCAACCTTGTTGGTGGTGGCAAACGCGCTGCGCTTGCTGAGGGTCCCCGCGGATAGTCCAGTCCCGAACACGGTGGGCGCATCCAAATGAGACCTTCTTACCTTCCGTTAATTGGGCACGTGCATGGGTTATCGTGCCCTGACGGCAGCGCGGATTTCTGAATGAGCCCAAGAAACTCCAGCCGCAAAGGGGGGCTTCGGCTATTGGTGGAAGCCGAGGCGCATCATCGTCTGACCATCGCGCTGGCGGTTGCAGCGCTTGCGTTCGGCGTCTCGTTTCGGGCCGTGAAGCTCCCCGTGAGCCTGATCCTTGCGTGGGATACGTTTGCCGTGTGCAGTTTGGTCTTGGCTTGGTTGGGCATGTTTCTCTCAGACGCCAAAACGCGCGTGCGCGAGGCGCATCTCCAGGATTCCAGCCGCGTTGCCATCTGCTGTTGCGTGGTGCTGGCCGCATTCGCCGGGCTTGTCGGCGCGGGCGTTCTGCTCGGTTCGGCCAAAGCGCTTGCGGGCAGTGCAGCGACGCTCCACGTCGCACTCGCCGGGGTCACAGTCGTCTCGTCTTGGCTTCTTGTGCATACGGTAATGGCGCTGCATTACACACACATCTACTACTGTTCATGTGAAGGGTCCACGGGACACCACCATGTTGGCGGTGTTGATTTTCCGGCGGAAAAAGAGCCTGACTTTCTCGATTTCGCCTATTTCTCATTCGTCATCGGGATGACCTGCCAAGTCTCGGATGTTCAAGTCGTCTCCCGCCACGTCCGTAGAATTGTTCTGCTTCACGGTTTGCTCTCGTTCGCTTTCAACACGGTCATCTTAACGTTTAGTATCAATCTCGCTTCGGGCCTCATTTGAAGCGACCGCTCGGGGCCTCCTCCCGCCAGCGATCTTGGGTGCTGGACCGGTGGACTATCTGCTCATAATCCAACCGGAGACGGAGAGCACCGCCACGGCGAACATGAGTCCCGTCGCCATCCAGCCGACAACTCTCAGCCTTCGCGAAATGGTGAACGTTTTCATGATCTCGGTTTTGCTGCCGATCAGCATCAGGACGACCATCAGAGGGGGTGCGACAAGTCCGTTCACAACGGCAGCCCAAAAGAGTGCCTTGATTGGATCGAGATGGACGAAGTTCAGCGCGATTCCCGCTACCATGACGATGGCAAGCACGGCATAAAATTTAGGTGCGCGGCGCGGCTGGATCTCAAGACCGCTTCTCCAGCGCATCGCCTCGCTGATACCGTAGGCGGCTGACCCGGCAAGAACCGGAAGCGCTAGCAGGCCGGTGCCAATTATTCCCAAACTGAAAAGAATAAATGCGAATTGTCCCGCCACGGGACGTAACGCCTCGGCCGCGTCGGCCGCGGTTTGAATGTCCGTTTTACCGCTGGCGTGTAAGACGGCTGCCGTCGTGAGAATAATGAAGTAAGCGACGAGATTTGAGAACCCCATGCCGATGCAGGTATCGATTGTGATCCGATTAAGTTGCGACGGGGCCTGCTCGGGAGCCTTCACCAGAGGTTTGTCGTCCTTGATACTCCGCACCTCCTCCACTTCTTGAGAGGCCTGCCAGAACAACAAATAAGGACTGATAGTCGTGCCGAAGATCGCGGCCAAGACCGTGAAATATTCAGCGCTCGGCTGGAACGAGGGAATGAACGTATTTTTGAGCGCAGTGTTCCACGGCACACGCACCACAAAAACCGTTATCACATAGGAAAACAGCACGAGCGTCAGCCATTTCAGAATTTTGACGTAGCGGGTATAAGGCAAAAATATCTGCAAAAGGAGGGACAGCGTCGCGAGGGAAACCGCGTAGGCGATAGCTGGACCGCCGATCACCAACTTCACGGCGGCTCCCATCGCGGCGACGTCGGCACCGATGTTGATCGTATTGGCGACTACCATGGCCCCGATACAGAGAGTTGAAATCCACGGAGGGCAGATACGACGCATGTTTCCCGCGATCCCATGGCCCGTAACCCGTCCAATTTGGCCGCTGATCATCTGGATCGCCGTCATCAACGGATAAGCCAAGACCATCGTCCAAAGCGTGGAAAAACCGAACTGCGCACCGGCTTGAGCGTAGGTAGCTATGCCGCTAGGATCGTCGTCGGACGCCCCTGTAACCAACCCAGGTCCCAGAAGTTTGAGGAGATTTTTCCTTGGCGGCTGCGATGCGACTTGTTCGAAGTCCGCCTTCTTTTTCAAATCTGCGCCTTTCCTAACCGTTACATTTGGCATTGGACTGGGCCTTTAAAAAAAATACGGACGCAGGAAAATTGCCAAGCGATGAAGGTTAGTTGCCACACGCCCAAATCCCTGACCAAGCGCGAAAAAAATTTGAGCAAAGAACAGTTCTGACCGCTTTGCGTGAATTTCCGCGCGGTCCAAAATCCATCGGGCTAGACGAGAAAATTCTTTGCTGAGTAGTAGGAGTAACGCTCTGGTCCCAAAAAATGATGCTACTGCTGCAACCGCTGTCAGGCTAAATTGAAGGGCATTGGGGGTATAAGACATTTGAAGACGAAGAGCTGCGAAGGCATTGAGTTATTGGACTTAAATGGATGCATCAGGCATCAGGTTCCTCGGGCAATTGATCTCGCCCATCCGGCGTGGCCGGAATCATTCGTTTCAACATCACCTTCGCCTTGGCCCTGAAAGCGCTCTTTCTTGTCCTGACTCTGATCGGTCACCCGAGTCTGTGGCTGGCGGCCATGGCTGACACCGGCGCGACGCTGCTGCTCGTAGCCAACTCTCTAAGATTGCTCCGCCGCTCTGAATAGATGGACGTGCGGGAGCGGAAGGAGGCGGCAGGCTGTGAGCGGAGGGAGGAGTCGGCGCAGGTGGCAGCGCGGTAAGGCCGCCGGTGTCGCGACCGGAGTCTGCAACAGGGAGCGATCCTGGCGAATGGTCGTGCTCGGACGATGAATCGCCAGAGACGGCCGTTAGCGCGGAGCCAAGCAGTCTCCGATCGCAGTGATGGCCGAAGCCGGAATCGAAGCGGGAGCGCAGTAGCGGTGAACCCGTTCGCTCGCGCTGGAAATTCCCGGCATCAGCCGGATGCCGGGCTGTATCATAGGCATCGTTCTCCGGGTGCAGCCGCAGGCCTTTGGCCGTGCGATAGACGCGTTTCAAAGTAGCTTCCTCATCCACAACAACTGCGGCAATGTCCCCGTCGGAGAAGACCGGTTGCGACTTTAAAACCGCAATGTCGTTATCGAAAATACCTGCCTTAATCATGCTGTCGCCATGCACTCGCAACGCAAAGAGTTCGGGGCCGCGAAAAAGACTTTTCGGCAACGCCAGAGTGCCTTCTTTTTCTTCTAAGGCGAATATGGGAGTACCTGCCGCGACTTTTCCGACTAGTGGAACCAGCACGATCTGATCCCCATCAAGCTGGGTTTCCTGTCGAACAATACGGATTGAGCGAGAACAGTGTGGCTTTGTGGTGAGGAAGCCTTTCTGTGCAATTAGACGTAAATGGTCTTGAGCGGAAGATAGGCTACGAAACCCAAAGTGATCACAGATTTCTTGAAGAGTCGGTGCCCTACCATGCTGCTTCTGATAGTTTTCCAGATAATGGAGAACCTGGGATTGACGACTGGTTAACGGCTTTTGCACGTGAGCCATGATACCGTAAATTAATACGGTATTCGAGAAAAAATCGTATGATTCTCAAATCCGGAAAGGCGAAAAAGACCTTTGGAGACTGCCAATAGGTTTGAGAAATATTTCGCAGTTATTGACTCATCCGTTGCCCCTGCTGCTGGGTCTGCTTGATCGATTCCGCCTGGTGCTGTGCGCGGCGTTCGTGGGCGACCTTCAGTAAGTTTTCAGCCGCCTTCACGTCGCCCGATTCCACGAACGCCTTCACTTCATGCTTGGTACGGATGTGGTCGGCTGGCCCCATCTCTTTCACGCGAAGTTTCTCGGTGATGACACGGAGCGCGTCGCTTTCCTGCCTGAGCGCGAGCAAAGTATGCACGCTGATTTCGGAGTTTTCTTTCGGATTCATCGGAGTCGGGTTCGGATATTAAAGGGGGCTTAGTTGGGCCGGAGATTAACCTTCTTGTAGCCGTTGGTGCAATGACGCACGACGGCCGTATGATCTGGGAGATTACGAAACTCGTGGGGCTTGATCAGAAACTCCTCCACGCGCTGGTAGCTGTGGGCGGTGTGGTCCTGATGGATCGTGCGCGAACCGCGCTCGATCCAGTGCTTGCCGAGCGCGTTGGCGCAACGGAGGGCGTCGGTTTCGGACGCCGCGCGATACATGAAAAGGTTCTTCAAGTTGAGGGCGAGCACGTCGGCCTGCTCTTTCGTTTGAGGTGGAATGAGCGACTCGAAGGCCTGCGCTGATACTATAAGCATCAACATACAGTCGCGCAAACGGTCGATGACGTTGAAATCACTCGTGCCGTCGTGGCTGGCGGTGATGGCGTTTTGAAACTCATCGCCAACATAGATGAGCTGGTTGAGGGCGTATTTCTGATGCGGGGGCAGCGCATAACGGCGGAGGGCGTGCCGGTAGAGCAGAAGTTTCGCGACCGTGAAGATATATTGCCGTTCGGTCGTGTAGTCCTGGGGAACGTCGATGCAGAAGATTTTCCCTTTATCCACGTCGGCGAAGGAGCAGGTATCGGGCTCATTGGAGCTGAA
>JANYDX010000018.1 GCA_025363395.1 Verrucomicrobiota bacterium | reverse complement strand
CGTTTGAGCTTGGCCTCATTGTCGGCAGACGCTTCTTCCCGGAGACGTTGGCGCAGCAACCGGCGGATACCGATTCGGATCAGCCAGTCGGGGAGCAGGTCTTTTTTAAGCAAAGCGTCGATCATGGGATTTGTTTTGGAAACCAAGGCAGGAAAGCACTCGTGGTCTTTTGGTAGCGTCGATAGGCGTCGCCTTTGGACCGGAGCGATTGTTCCTCGGTGAGCGGAATCCCTGTTACGCGTAGCAAGAGGTAAAGGATGCTCAGGGGACCGATCACGGCGAGCCAGCCCCAAGGCGAGGCCAGGGCGAAGACGAAGTAAGCGACCCAGACCAGCCACTCGAAAAAATAATTGGGATGCCGGCTGTAATGCCAGAGGCCGATGTCGCAGACGCGTCCATGGCTGGCTTGGTCGCGTTTGAACGCCGCGAGCTGGGCATCCGCCAAGGCTTCACCTGTCAGAGCGACCAGCCAGAGCCCGGCACCGGCAATTTCCAGAGGGTGGAGCCGCGTTGTGGGATTGAGACAGATGATAAAGAATGCGGCGCCGAGCAGCACGACGGAGGCGGCCTGCATTTGAAAAAAGCCAAACATTTTTGGCGCAAAGCTGCCGGCCCAATCTTTGCGCAATTGGACGTAGCGGCCGTCCTCCACCGGATGGTGTCCGATCACTCGCCGGTAAAGATGAGTACCGAGGCGCAGGCTCCAGAGCGTCGCCATGGCGGCCATGAGGGCCTTGCGCACGACCCAGCCGCGGCCAAAAAATGCATAGAACAAAACCAGCGCAGCAAAGGCGTACGACCAGACGATATCCACGATGCCGTAGTTGTTGATTTTTCGCGCCAGTACGTAAAACAGGGCGAACACCATACACAGTCCGGTCAGAGCCGCGATGAGGAGCAGCAACGGCGACATGGGGAATCAAGCGAAGCAAGCCACTCCACCACTGACTGCAAGGAGGCCAGCTGGAATCCACCACGCCACGGGATGTACACTGCGCAGGAGAACTGGTTCGATTTTTGCGCCGGCGGGAACACGCCAGAGCTGGATGAGGCAGTAGATGGACATCGCGATGTTGCCGAGCAACACGATGGTGATGAACCAAAGCACCCGGGAAACCCAGGCGACTTCCTTGTAGGCGAGCCAGGCGTAGAAAGTGAAAAAGGCCCAATAAGTATCAAACAACGTGGCGATAAACCAAGGGTGTCCGCCCACGGAGCGCGGAATGGCGAAGACGGAGACCTGCAGATTCGCCCACGTCGTTACCCAGAGCATGGAGCCCAACACGACCGTGAAGAGAATACGCAAAAACCAGATCATGCGGGAAATTAGAGCGACAGGTTGTTAGGCCGGGTATGCACGGTTTGCACCACGGAGATATTGCGCATGGCGAAGGCCACCTCGCAGTAACAGAAATAGTAGTTCCATTTGCGGATGAATCGGTCGTCAAAGCCGAGCGCGCGAACCTGTTCGAGCCTCGTGTGAAACATTTCCCGCCACGTGTGGAGTGTACGGACGTAGTCATGGCCCATATCTTCTAGGCCATGCAGGATGAAGTCACCTTTTTGGGCGAAGAGGTTATTCAGCCGGTTTATGGAGAGCAGCAAAGAGCCGGGGAAAATGTGCTTCTGAATAAAATCAACGCCTTCGCGCAATTGCTCGTAGCGCGAGTCAGGACAGGTGATGAATTGCAGGGCGATCAGCCCGTCGCGCTTGAGCACGCGGTCACAAACGGCGGCATAATCCGCGAGGTACTGATGACCGACGGCCTCCAGCATTTCGATGGAGACGATTTTGTCGAACTGCCCGGTGAGATCGCGATAGTCCTGCAAACGCACCTCAATGCGATGAGACAAGCCGGCTTCAGCGATTCGTTTGCAGGCGAGATCGTACTGCTGTTGGGAGATGGTGAGAGTCGTGACGCGGCAGCCGTAATTTTGCGCGGCATGTAAACTCCAGCTACCCCAGCCGGTGCCGATTTCGAGGACGTGGTCGGAAGGTTTAAGCTGCAGTTTGCGGCAGAGCGCGTCGTTTTTGGCGACTTGGGCCTGCTCAAGCGTATCGGCTCCGGCGGACCAGCGGGCGCCGGAATACATCATTGAAGGATCGAGCCAGAGGGCGAAGAAATCGTTGGAGAGGTCGTAGTGCGCTCGAATATTGGCTTGGGCTTTGGCGCGGGTATTGGGCCGGAGCAGATGGCCGATGCGATTGCCCAGCCGCAGAAGATTCAGGGCGAAGGATTTTGCCTTTTGCGAACCGGAGAGTGTGGGGGCGTGGTCAATATTGAGGAGAAACCAACCAAGCAATGAAGTAAGGTCCGGAGTTTCCCAATCACCGTCGATGTAGGATTCGGCAAAGCCGATGTCGCCATAGAGGGCGCTCTTAGTGAAGAACGCGGGCCGGCGTACACGGATGAAAGCGGTGTTGCTGACGCCAGGTGCGACGGGTCGCGTGGCAATGCCGACGTCACCGAATTCAAGCACGGTGCCGTCGGGCAGTTCCAAGCGCAAGCGACCGAGTTTCATTCCAGAAAAAGCACTGAGCACCGCGCCTTGGAAGAACGACGATGGTCCCACGTCTGTGACGACGGCTGGGGCGAGAGTGGTGAAATTAGATGACTGCTTCATGCTTCGGGCTGGTTGGCGATTGAGATGTGGGGGCGATACAGGTCGCGTTGGGCTTCAGGGCGAGCGGCTTTGGCAAACCACGGGATTTTTCTCAGATAGAGCTTCAGGGCATGCCAGTGGATCAGCGAAATGATCTTCAGGGTGATCAATGGGTATTTAAGCGAGAACCAAGCGAGCCGGGCGTCGGTGAGCGGCTGGTGTGAGCCACTAAGGACGCTCGTGAGGGTGCGCTGGCCGGCATCATAGTCGTCGATCTGCACGGATAATTTTTCTCCGGGAGTGCGGAGAGTGAAATCGAACGCCACATCCATGTCAGTGAAGGGCGAAACATAAAAATATTTCGGCAAACGCAGGGAGAAGGTGGCCGGGCCTTTTGCGCCAGTGCGGGTTTCGGGGCCAAGCACAAAAGGCTTCATTTCCTTAAACGTGTTGGTGACTTCGGCGATGGACGCGACGGGCCGTCCTTCGCGGTCGTAGCAAAAATAAAATGAAACGGGATTGAACAAGTAGCCGAAGACGCGCGGCAGGGTGACCAGCATCACTCGCCCTCCCGTGAGATTGATCCCGCTCCGCGCCAGGCAGGCGGTAACGCGGGCTTTGAGCGATGAGGAGCGGGAGTTTGCGGGGGGATCGGAGATTGTGGCAGGACTTGGGTTGTGGGCGGTCTCGTCGGTGGGGAGAAAATCCTTTTCCCGAAAAGAGTAGGCGTTCCTGCGATTGAAGGAGAAAAAACGAAGCTTGCGGTCCAAGGCATCGAGTTCGTCCAAATCGAGGGCAAACATGAAAATGCGATAATCGAACCGGTGCGCTTTGGGCGCGAACCGGTGGTGCATGACGCGGCACTCATAGAGGCAGGAATTCACTGGAAGGTACTACGGCCCAGTGAGGCGGCGGGATGCAGCAGCTCAATCCTATTCAAACCCAGTCTGTTCAAGGACGGGTCAGCCAGGGGTCGCGTTCCAATAGCGTCTGGCTGAGGTTCACGGCCGACAGCAGGCCGTCTTCGTGAAAGCCGAATCTTTGCCACGCCCCGGCGAAATAGGTTTCAGTTGTCCCGCGAGCATGGTGATTGAGCTGGGGAATTTGGCTTTGGGCGTTAACTGCACCCAGACTGAAAAGCGGGTGTTCGTAAGCAATGGTCTTAAGCACCCGCTCAGGCGCGATACCGCGCGTGCCATTGATTGAAACAAAATAATCCTGGCGGTCAGAAACGCCCTGCAGCCGGTTCATCCAATAGTGCGTGGCGGGGGAGATCTGGCCGGTGTCATCGCAGGCGATGGAGTAATTCCAGGATGACCAAGCGAGCTTGGTGCGTGGCATCACCGATGCGTCGGTATGAAGTGTGGCTACATTGGATTGATACTGAAATTCACTGAGCACACTGATTTCGTCGGGAGTGGGATCCGCCAGCATTTGCAGCGCTTGATCACCGTGGCAGGCGAGGATGGCCCGGTCGAAGCGGTGCGTGGCTCCGTTGCTGGTGGTGAGAGTAACGCCGCCGTTCTGGCGGCGGACGCGGACGACCTTGGCGTTGTGCCGGATACGATCGCGCCAGGGCGGGATCAGGCGCTTCACATATTCTTTGGATCCGCCATCCACGGTCCACCACTGGTGTTGGGTATTCAAGCCGAGAAATCCATGATTGTGGAAAAAGCGCAGGAGTGTGGCGGCAGGGAAGGTTAGCATTTTTTCCGGTGGCGTTGACCAGACAGCCGAGCTCATCGGGATGAGGTAGAGGTTAAAAAAATCCTCCCCGTAGTTGCGGGCTCGCACGTAGTCCCCGAGTGTCAGGCCGGTCCAGGCGGGGTCGGCGAGCGCTTTGATCGCATCCTGATTGAACCGGTTGATGGTGCAAAGCATCCGGATAAAACGCGGCCGAAAAAGATTTCTGCGCTGGGCAAAAAGGTGATTGAGCGACGAACCGGCGAACTCAAGGCCGGTGTCCTCATGGCGGACACTAAAGGACATGGCCGTTTTCTTAACGGGGACGTTGAGCTCGCGGAAGAGGCGGGTGAGCTGCGGATAGGTCTCGTAGTTAAACACCATGAAGCCGGTGTCGATCGGGACCGGCCGGCCGGTGCCAGTTTCCGGCACCGTAACCGTATTGGTGTGGCCACCGGTGTAATCGTTCTGCTCAAAGAGCGTGAGATCAAAGTGACCTTGCAGAAAATGAGCGCAGCCCATTCCTGCTATGCCTGTGCCGATGATGGCGAGAGTAGCCATGGGAAAAGAGTGTAGGCCCGGAAGCCGGGCTGTCCTCCTTTTACGACTTGAGCCCGGGCCGGGCTGCGCCGGTTTGATCGTCGATCATCAGCTCGCTCATATTTTTGTGTGTTGCCGGGCCTTCCGCTTTTCTCATTTGAGTGGCAAGGGCTGGAGAGTTGACCGTGGCCATGGCTATGGCTGCTGCGGTGGGGACGACTCGCTTGAGGGTGTTGATTTCGTCCTGCACGGAAGACATTGAGAAACGCGCTACAGTATCCTGGTGATTGCGCAGTTCAGCTTCGCGGTAAATGGAAGGCGGCACGCCCTTGAGCTCCCAAATGAAGCCAGTCCAGGAAAGTGCCTTCAGGAGGTAATAAGTGACATCAATTTCCCACCAGTAAAACCCCTGCCGTGTGGCTGACATGTAGCGATGGTGATTGTTGTGCCAGCCCTCGCCGAGCGTGATAAGGGAGAGGATAAAACTGTTGCGGGAATCATCTTCCGTATCGAAACGACGGCCGCCCATCAGGTGGGCGAGGGAATTGATGCAAGAGGTTCCGTGAAAGAGTGCGGTCGTGCTGACAAAGAAGCCCCAAATAAGCATCTGAGCTCCGCTGGTATGAAGCGTGGGGGCGGCCTCCGCAAGAAAGTGGCCCATGAAGAACAGGCCGGCGGCAAACACCACTGGCACCAAAATATCGAAGCGGTTGAGGAAAACGAGTTCAGGGTACTTGGCCAAATCGCGGATTTTTGAATAGTCCGTGGGGAAATTGCGCCGGCTGGTGATCCAGCCGATATGGGACCACCAAAAGCCATGGACATGCGGTGAGTGCGCATCCTCCGGTTCATCGGAATGTTGGTGGTGGTGCCGATGGCGGTAAGCCCACCACAAAGCACCGCGCTGCACGCAAGTGGCGCCGAACAGGGCCAGCAGGAATTGCCCAAACCGTGAGGTGCTATAGCTTTTGTGGGAAAAGTACCGGTGATAAATCCCCGTCACCGCGAACATGCGTACGAAGTAGAGCGCGGCAGCAACTGCGGCTGCAAACCAACTGCCACCAGTCCAGATTACGCCCAAGCATCCAAGATGAAGAATGGCGAAGGGAATACAGCGAACCAAATTCACGCCATCGGGTTGGGCCCAGATCGATTCGGGGGAATCAGCCGAGTAGTCGGAATCGACCCATTGGACCAACGAACCGAAAAACCGGCGGGCAAAAGATTTTTGATGAGTCACAGGAGGAAGAGTAGGGGGAGAAACGGACGGAATTAAGACACGGCCGGGTTTCGTTCACTGAGTGAGTCACTAAACCGAAGACCGGCTAAGTTTCTACGGCCTACTTCAGCCGCCGGATGCGCTGCATTGCCGTTAGGGAAGCGCTGAACAAAGCGTTTTTTAAAAAATCCGGTTTTGGCGAGCCGAGTTGCGGAGATTTTTCGCCGGATCTGACGGCTGGAATCTCCAGTTCCCCGGTCACGCCGGTTCGGTCGGGGTAGTTTTCCACCTTTTTCTTTCCGGCAGGGCGGCACTTG
>JANYDX010000547.1 GCA_025363395.1 Verrucomicrobiota bacterium | reverse complement strand
GGCGGTGCTGGGCGGCGTGGATCCGTTCGGAGGGTTTGGACGCGTCGCGGGCGTCGTACTTTCGCTGGTGTTGCTGCAGGTGATTTCAACCGGCTTCAACCTCCTTGGCTTCAGCCCGCATCTGACCGAAGCGATCTGGGGCGCCACGATGATCCTCGCCCTCCTCGTGGCGCCGATGCGCGCTCGCTGGGAAAACCGCGCGTCCCGCGGCAGCCAGACATAAATTCTTTCGGGCGATCACAGCGGTCGCGATGAATTCCAACCGAATCGTATCAAGTGGGATACGGAAATCAGAAATTCAATTGCAGTTCATTTCTTCCACGCTCAACTTTTGGAAACATGCGATTCCACCCCCTCGGTCTCTTCCTCATCATCAGCCTTGCCGCCCTGCGGCTCGAAGCCAAGCCCCTGATCGGCGGCGCAAAAACCATCCCGGTTGATGCAGATGGCACGGTCGCGGGATCGGTGGCGTCACCGATGATGGCGCAAGGCAGTTACGTGAAAGGCGCGACCAAGGTTGCCGTTCCGCTGATTGCCGTCGCTTTTGAAACATCGGCCGACGCCCGCATCAGCAATGCCAGCCGCACCGAGACCACCACCAAGAGTCTCAGTTTGCGCCTGGTGGTGGATGACGCCGTGCTCAAAGCCATCTGTGCGGAACTGCAAGCCATGGTGGAAAAAGACCTCGTGGCGCAGGGATTTGAGATTCTACCCAAGGAGTCCATCGATACGGAAAGCCGCTGGCTCGGGATTGCCAAGGACGGAAAATCGGGCGAGGACGTAAAAGACAATTTCATGTCGGGTTTCATGGGTAACGGCAGCATGAACCGATGGTTTACCGCCGGTGACCGTCCGCTTTTCGGCACCGGAGCCACCGGCGCACTCAGTGAAACTTCCGCCCTGATCCGAACCGCCCGGGAACGAAAGATCTCCCTCCTCTTGTACCGCTTCAAAGTGCAGTTCACCGAACTCGAGGGGAAAAACGGCCTGGTTTTCAATTATGTGAAAGGTAAAAACGTCCTCCACATCCTGAGCGCCGACCTCTCAGTGTTTACTCCCGAGCACACTCAGGGCGGGATGATCAAACTCAACGCCAATGTGACCGCGGGTTCCGACTTCGTCCAAGACTTGCAGGGAAGTCCCGGCAGTTATCGGGTGGTCGCCAGTCCGGAACAATACAAGGCGGACAGCCTCGCTTTGATTCACGCCGTTTCGAGACAGCTGGCCCAGGCACTGCGCAAAGGCCAGTAACTTTCACCGGCCACTCCGCAGTTGACAGCCTGACGCGGGAGCCGGCAAACCCGCAGACGAAGCCGGAATGATTTGCCGGCTCTTCCCTCAACTCCCAACCAATCAGGATCATTATGAAAAAGCTTCTCCTCACCCTCGCCGCGGCCACCCTGCTCTCACTGGGAACCGCTCATGCGTCCGAACAGACGGCCCCAAAAACAATTGTCCACGTGGTCACGGTTGCCTGGAAATCCGGAACGACCCCGGAACAAATCAAGGCTGCGCTCGACGGCGCTCAAGCCCTGCCCGAGGCCTACAAGGGCATCACCCATGTCTGGACCAAGACACTCAAGGCCCAGGGTGGAAAAACCAATGTAATCGTCATGGAGTTCGCCAGCGAAGCGGCCTTCAAGGATTATACGGACAGTGCCGCCCAGAAGGAATGGTACAAAGTCTATTTGCCGATCCGCGAGCAAAGCACGACCTTCGACATCACCAACTGATTCAGTCTGCCCATCTGATATTTCCCCAGGCCGCCTCCGGGCGGCCTTTTTCTTTTCAGCCAGCGTGGGGTGAACCAGAATATTTCGTCAGGCGATCGCCTCGCACGCGTCACGCTTCGAACGCAAATCCGTGGGGAGCGTGGACCCTCCCCTGCCCGCCGTGCATTCTGCCGCGGACATGGCGCGGAGCGGAATCCCCGCTCGACCTGAAGTACCACGCGCGGCCCACGGCGTCCGGGATCGCGAATAAAACTGCTCCGATCATTCCAACATCCCCGTCAACCGGCGTAGGCGGGATCGAGGGCAAGACGGAAATACCCGCGGGCGTTACTGAAGCAGATTTCTCGCACCATGGCGCCGACCAGCTCGCGGTCAGCGGGGAGTTCGCCACGCTCCATTTCGCTGCCAAGCAAATTGCACAGCACACGCCGGAAATATTCGTGCCGCGCGTAGGACATGAAGCTTCGCGAATCGGTGAGCATGCCGACGAAGCGGCGGAGCAGACCGAGATTCGACAGAGCGTTCATCTGCCATTCCATGGCCTCTTTCTGATCGAGAAACCACCAGCCGCTGCCGAACTGCATTTTGCCGGCCACCGAGCCGTCCTGGAAATTGCCAATCATCGTCGCGAAGACGTAATTGTCCGCCGGATTGAGATTGTAGAGCACCGTGCGCGGCAATTCACCGGTCGCATCCAAGGTGTCGAGGTAATGGCTCAAGGCGCGGGCCTGCGAAAAATCGCCAATGGAATCAAAACCGGTGTCGGCGCCAAGCTTGCGGAGAAGCCGGGAGTTGTTGTTGCGCAGGCCGCCCAGATGAAGCTGTTTCGTCCAACCGCGGGCCGCGTCCCAGCGACCGAGCACGAGCATCAGAAAAGAACTGAAGCGCGCCAGTTCCTCGGGAGAGGCGGGCCGGCCACTGCGCGCGGCATCAAATATCGCCGTGGCCTCAAGCACCGTGCAGTGCTCGGCAAAAGCTTTTTCCATCCCGTGGTCGGACAGACGCGCACCAAAGGCATGAAAATCATCGTGGCGTTTCTTCAACGTGGCCAGGAAATCATCGAAGGTCCTGATCGCGCCGGCCCCCGCCGCGCCGGCGAGCTTTTCCAAGTAGGGATTAAACACGGCGGGCTGGTGGACCAGAAATGCCTTGTCGGGTCGGAACGTCGGGTAGACCCGCGTCTTGATGCCGGTTTTCCGAATGCGCTCATGCACGGCGAGCGAATCCGCGGGATCATCGGTCGTGCAAATGACCGCGACCTTGTTCGCCTCAAGGATGTCGTGGACGCGCAGGCCTGGCAGTTGCGCATTCGCCTGGTCCCAGATTTCCTTCGCGCTGGCCGGATTGATGACGGTATCAATTCCGAAGTAACGCTTCAGCTCGAGATGAGACCAGTGATAGAGCGGGTTGCGCAAGGTGTAGGGCACGGCGGCGCACCAGGCGGCGTGTTTTTCCCACGGGGATGCGTCGCCCGTGCAAACGCGTTCGTCGACGCCGTTCGAGCGCATCGCACGCCACTTGTAGTGATCGCCTCCCAGCCAGATTTCCGAGAGGTCTGCAAAGGAGTGGTTGTCGGCGATCTGCGCGGGGGGCAGATGGCAGTGATAATCGTAAATGGGCTCCGTCTTCGCGAAGGTGTGATACAGGTCGCGCGCCGCATCAGTCTGCAGGAGAAAATCGTCGTGAATGAAGGATTTCATAAGCAAAGGAGTGAGTAGCGAGTGGTGAGTAGTTTGGGGAAACGTAGGCCGGTGCTTTTAGATGCTCGCTTCCCGCTACTTTTAGCGGCTGATATCGCCGAGCATGGCGTCGAGTGTGGTGTAGCTGGCCAGCAGCTTGCTCGTGGCGGCGCAGCGTTCCCGGGACGCGAGACCCGTGTTTTCCGCGAGAAAAATCAGGTACGCGGCAATGCGCTTCGAGAACAGCAGCCGGGCCTCCGGACTGATGGCATAAAAACGGGCGCGTTGGGCGTAACCGGCAGCGGTGTGATCACCAAGCGCCGATTTCTCGGGTCTGCCGCCCGCGGCGAGCACGTAAAGGAAATTATATTCAAAGAAGACCATGTGCTCGGCGGAAGGCAGGAGGGCATCGAGCGCGGCACGGCACGCAGTGGCTGAGGCAAAAACGTCCGTCGATTTACCCACCGCGTCCAGCGAAGTCGTGACGAAGATGCGGGCCATTTTTTGCTCGGTCGCATCAGCGCTGAACGCGCCCGCGACCGCCATGGCGATCGTGAATTTGTACCAGTCGCTCCAGAGCGCGGCATCGGCGGCGTTCTTTGACTGCGAAAGCGCGACGCCCATCTCGTAGGTGTAACGTCCGCTGGTCTTGATCTCGAGCGCGCTGCCCGTGACCTCGCCCATCACTTGGTAATTCTCGGCGGATTTTCCGGAGCCGGAGTGGAAGCCAATGCTGACACCAAATTTTTTGCAGACATCCCACTGCTTCTGGATAAGAGAGCGCAACGCAGTGTTATCCGGGTAGGGCGTGTTTTTCTGGAATCCAAAAGCCGGCGCGACGAAATTCACCGGCATGCCGAGGGCCTCGCACAGCGCGAGCATAATGGCCGTCGTCTCGGGTGCAGTCAGGCCCGGGAGTTCATCGATGGAAAGTTCGCGCAGGTACGTGCGACCTACGGTGGTCGTGAACGCCGCGGTGCGGGCGGCGGCGTATTTTTCGTCGCGCCGCTTCATTTTCACCATGGGTGTCCAGACGGTGCAAAGCAGCGAATTGAAGGCGGCATCATCCAGCTTCAGCCCCGCGGTCGCGACGCGGGCGCGGGTCTTCGTGACCATGTCAGCGGGGATGGCCGTGAGTTGCGCCGGTTGGTTGAGCGCGAGTTCCGGCGAGAGATCGAAGGTGATGTAGCTCGCCAGCAAACAGCCGGTGACGAGCGCGTCTTCCCGGCTGTCGAACTTCCCGCCGATGGGCTGGTGGTCGGCATTGAACGACCAGGCGATTTCCCGGTGATGAAAGCCGGTCTTGAGCTTCGAGAGCACGCAACCGTGACTCATGCCCTCGACGCTCTGGCCCTGGTGACCCTCGGGCACATTCGTACCGATGAAGGGGAACGGAACCGTATCGAGCCGGTTGCCCAGCATCGCATCGACGTCGTAAACCAATTCGCGCGGGATCGAATTCTGATTGGCGGTGAGTCCGATCTCGAGCGCACTCATCGCCCATTCGACGGCAGGCCAGTGCAAAGTGGTGAAACGCGCGCCGACTCCGAGGGTGCTCCGGCCCAGTTTGTCGCCAGCGGTGGGGAAAATCGTCGAGGCCGGATTATGCTCCTGAATTAAATTTTTCAATTTTAGCAGGTTGACCCAAGTCGCGGGAAATACGGTGGCTCCGTCCAAGGCGACGACGCCGGCGAGCGGCTCGCCGGAAGCGTGCAGTTTCCACGCGCAATCCCCCTGAGCATTTTCCAGCAGCGTGAATTCACCCGCCGCCGTGGCGAAACGGCTCTTCGGATACTCCTTGACCCGGCCGGCGCGGAGATCGGCCACGAGAGCGTCCCAGTCGAGACAGAAGTCGGGACTGACGCAGGGATTCTGCGCGATGCGCAGATTGTTTTTAAGCAGGAATTGATTGATGGAGGACATGGGGAGAGAGTTGGAGATTGTATAGCGGTGACGCCAGCCGAGGCGCGCCGCAAGCGGCGGCCCTACAAGTTAAATTAAGCTGGTGCACTCAGATCGTCATCGCGTGATAGCCGCCGTCGACGATGAGTTCCTCACCGGTGATGAAAGAGCCGGCGCCTTCGCTCGCGAGGAGCAGCGTCGCACCGATCAGTTCGCGGGCTTCGCCGAAACGTTTCATCGGCGTATGGCCCATGATGTGGGTGACACGTTCGGGGGTGAGCACTTTCTTGTTTTGCTCGGCAGGGAAAAAGCCGGGGACGAGGACATTGACGCGCACCTTGTGGGGCGCCCACTCACGCGCGAGGTTGAGCGAGAGATTGTGCACCGCGCCCTTGGTCGCGGAATAGGTGAACACGCGCGACAATGGAACCACACCAGACATCGAGCCAAGATTGATGATTGATCCGCCCTGCCCGCGCTCGACCAGATACTTGCCGAAAACCTGGCAGCCAAGGAACACGCCCTTCAGATTGACCCGCACGATGCGATCAAACTCCTCTTCAGTAATATCGAAAAATGGCGTGGCGGAATTGATGCCCGCGCCATTGATGACGATATCCACGCGACCGCTGCGCTTGAGTACTGCGTCGAGGAGCGCCTGCACTTCAGCCTTGCTGGTGGCTTCGGCGGCGTGAAACCACGCCTTGCCGCCCGCCGCGGCGATTTTGGCCAGACGGGCATCGGCCTTTTCCTGGCTGCGGCCCACGAGCACGACCTCGGCCCCCGCGCCCGCGAGGCCTTCGGCCATGGCGCCACAGAGTTCGCCGGTGCCGCCGATGACGACGGCAACCTTGCCAGTTAATCCGAACATTTGGTGAAGATAATCAGGCGCATTCATCAGGGAAAAATTGCCGCACAACGCGGCCGGTCACGAGGGTTTTAAGCGGCAAAGGGAAAAGAAGCGGGCCGCTCGTTCACTAATGAACGAACAGTCCGCCAATGAAAAAACTTTTTCGCCGCACCGCAAGACTGGACCGGGAATTACCGGACGGGACGGCCTGCCGCGAAACCAGCCTCAATTTCCTCCAAAGTCCGGCCTTTGGTCTCCGGTAACCACAGCGCAGCCACCAGAAAATAACCGATCGTGCAAGCGCCCCAAAACACGAACATCACCGCGTAGCCGTGACTCTTCACCACCGGCAGAAATAGTGCGGCAATGGCGGTCGAAATACCTTGGTTGACCAGCAATCCGATGCCCATACCGAGCGAACGGATACGCGTCGGCATCAATTCGGACAGCGCGAGCCACACGCACACGCCCGGCCCCGTGGCGAAACCCGCCACAAACAACATCAGACTCGCGGTCACGATCAAACCCGTACCCGGGCCCGCTGCCATCGCACCCGATTGCATGCGCCAGAAAACCACCGCGCTCACACCGAGCGCCAGTGCGATGACGCCAGTGCCGAGCTTGAGCAGCGCCTTGCGGCCGATCCGATCCACCAGCAGCAGCCCGGTGATCGTGAACAGGACGTTCACCGCCGTCACCCACGTGGCTTGCGCGGTCGCATTCGCCGCGCTGAGCCCGGCCTGCTGCAAAATCACGACAAGGAACTGGAGAATGGAATTGATGCCCGTCGTCTGCGTGAGACCGAGCACCGTGCAGGTCAGCAAAAACGGCACGACATAGCGCCGCTGCCACAGCGTGCCGCCAGCCGCGGCTTTCGCGTCGCCGGTCGGAGTGAGGGCCGCGCGCATTTCCCCAAACTCGCGCTCCGCCTCTTGTGCCGGCCGCGAACGCACCAGCGCCGCGCGGGCTTCCTCGCCCCGTCCGCGCCGCAACAACCAGCGCGGCGACTCCGTCACCAGCAAGGTGCCGGCCAGAAATATTGCGCCCGGCCAGACCGCCGAGAAAAACATCGACCGCCACGCCCCGTCTTGCGCTGAGCGCAGCACGGCGGGATCCGTGACAGCGGCGAGCGCCTCAACGCCCGCGGCGTAATGCCGGCCGACCGCCATCGCGATCAGAATGCCGATGGTCAGGAAAAGTTGAAAGATCGCCGTGCCGCGTCCGCGGATGGCGGCCGGCAGGGATTCCGCGAGATAGAGTGGAATCACGACTGCGATCATGCCGCCGCTTAGCCCCTGCAATGTGCGCCCAGCCACCAGCAGGCCAAAGCCGCGGGCCACGACGATCAACGCCACACTGACCAGAAACACGACCGCCGCCGCAATCATCAGCCGCTTCCGTCCGATGAAATCCGCCATCGCGCCGGCGACGAGCGAGGACACGGTGCCACCCGCGAGCACCGCAGCCACCACGAGTGATTCCTGCGCAACCGTCAGCTCAATCGTCTTGCTCAAGTAGAGCAGGGCCGCGCCGATGATCCCCACATCGTAGCCGTAGAGAAATCCGCCCATGCCCGCGATGAACAGCAACAGGGAAATATAGGTTTTGTGATTCATGGGAAAAACGGCTCGTCCGTCTGGTGGGCGCGGGATATCCCCGAAAACGGCCTTCGCTCGCCTTGGACTCGGGGCAACATTTTCATCCCGTTAAAGTGCGGCCGTGCGGGCAAACTCGCCTGGGGCATAGCGCTTGAACGCTTCCATCGCCTCGTATTCGGCGAGACCAAGCGCGTTGTAAGCCTGCGCGAGCCGCCGGCCGCGATCCTCGGTGCGCTGCCAGAACTCGCGCCGGTCCTCCCCGAGAAAGAGCGCCTGATCCTTCTGCGTTTCGTGCCGGAAAATGGCGCGGCGACGACGCAGCACTTCCTGCGGACTGAGCGGCACCGCCAGGTCGATCTCATCCAGCGGCCACTCGGCCCACGCTCCGCGATACAACCAGAGTTCGGCCTCGCGGCACCACGGTTCATCGGCCGCGCGGGCGAGCGTATCACGCAGGACCCGCAAACACAGCCGGTGTGTGCCATGCGGATCATCAAGATCCCCGGCCGCATAAATCAGATGGGGCCGGATTTTTTTCAGCAATCCGTGGAGAATGGAAATATCCGCCCCGCCACACTGCCGGCCACGCGGGGCAGCGTTGTAGAAAGGCAGATCCAGAAAATGTAGCCGCTGTTCAGGTACACCACACACTCGCGCACTCGACACCGCCTCGATCCGGCGGATGAGTCCCTTCCAAGCCAGGGTTTCGGGGGTCGCGGGCAAGGGCGATCCTTCCGTGAACCCGTTGCAAAGCCGGCGGACACGCTCGGTCGTGGCAACGTCACCCAGTGCGCTGTCGCGGACAAAGGCGAGTGTCCGCCACACGGCTTCGTCGGACACGGCGCTTGCGCCGGAAACTTCATAGGCGATGTGCACCTCGTGGCCTTGGTCCACGAGACGGCAGAGCGTGCCGCCCATCGAAATGACATCGTCGTCGGGATGCGGCGAAAGAATCAGCACCCGCTTGGGAAACACTCCCGAAGAGGAAGCGTGCAACGGCCGAACCGGCGCATCACCCGGCTTGGTGCGGGCGGGATCACGTCCGCCGGGCCAGCCCGTGAGCGTGTGCTGTAACTGATAAAATCCAGCCAGGTTGGCCTCGTATGCTGAACCGTGCGCCCGGAGCAAATCCTGAAGGCCGGCTTCGTTGTAATCGTCGTCGGTGAGCTTGAGAATCGGTTTCCCGCGCAATTGCGAAAGCCAGAGAATGGCGCGGCGCGTCATGCGTTCGTCCCAAGCCAGGCCCTGTTCGGCCAGCGGACCGGTCAGCCACGGCGCAAGGTAACGCGTGAGTGAACCGGCGGCGGCCTGGTCGAGGACGAAAAGCGCATTGTCGTGCTCCTGAAGAAACGAAGCCGTGACGTGCGGGCTTACTTCACCCTCGATCGCGGCCCGCACAATGTCGGCCTTGTGCTGGCCCCACGCCATCAGCACCACGCGGCGGGCGTTGAGGATGGAGCGCACGCCCATGGTGAGCGCGAAGCGCGGCGTCTGTTCATCGCCGCCGAAATCGCTGGCCGCATCGCGCCGGGTCAGCGGATCAAGCGTCACCAGTCGCGTGAGCGAGTGCCGCGGACTGCCGGGCTCATTGAAGCCGATGTGCCCGGTGCGGCCGATTCCAAGGATCTGAAAATCAATGCCACCGGCCGCGCGGATTTTCTCCTCGTAGGCGGCGCAGTCGGCATCGACCTCGGTTTTCGCGACCGTGCCGAGCGGCACATGCGTGCGAGCCGGATCGAGATCAACGTGCTCGAACAGATGCGTGCGCATGAAATGCCGGTAGCTCTGCGCATGGCCGGGCGCGATGGGGTAGTATTCGTCGAGATTGAACGTGGTGAC
>JANYDX010000540.1 GCA_025363395.1 Verrucomicrobiota bacterium | reverse complement strand
AGGATGTTTTTCATGACAATACGAACGGTGCCTGGACGGGCGTGGCTCACCCTGAAGTGGCTTGACCCAAAATACAATCCAGCCCTGCCCAGAAGCAGCGGCTGGATCGGATTACTTCCGTGACAGCGGCCACGTTATTTTTTCACCTGGCAGCAAGTGCCGCTGCCGCAAGCCATGGACTCCTTGGCGGACTTCGCGGGAGCGTCCGCTTTGGCTTTTTGCTCTGTTTGGCTTTTGCCCTGTTGGGCCCAGAATTGCGCGCCGGGACCGGCGAAGCTGATTGAAGCAAGGCCAGTGAAGACAGCCGCGGCGAGGAGGAGTTTGGTAGTTTTCATAACAGGAATGAGTTTGATTTTAAGAGTCGCACGGATTGTGCGGTTTCATCAGGTAATACACCGCCGGCCGCGAAATCACTCAGCGTTTGAATCCGCCGAATTCCTGAGTGATTTTATCCTGTGTGGTGTATCACTCCCTGTAATCTCCATGAATACTCCCCATAATTCCCTTTCCGGAGTTCTGCGCCGCTGGCGGGTAACACCCCCGGCCAACCCGAACTTCCGTCATGCGGTCTGGCACCGCGTGAACGCGCGGGTCCGCGAAAGCTGGCCCGTGTACCTGCGGTCGCACGCCACGGCTTGGTCGCTTGCGGCGGTCGTGATGCTGGGGGGCGCCGCTTACTCCGGCAGTGCCCTGGCCCAGGCCCGCGCGCGAGCCGACCGTGAAGCGATGGTCGTCACGTATCTGGTGGATCTTGATCCTCGCGTGCAGGCCGCGCTCAAACCTTGAGCGCCATGAAATATCTCCTCGGCACTCTGACCGTTCTGTTGTTGGCCGCCGCCGCGACCGGATTTTTTTGTTTTCGCATGAGTGTCGATCCGGCTTTGCACGCCGCGGCGCGAAAGGGCGATTCGATGGAGTGGCTTTGTGCGGATTTTCATTTGAGCAAAGAGCAATTTGCGGCCGTCAAACAGCTGCATGATTCCTACGCACCGTCCTGCGAGGAACATTGCCGTGTCATCCAGCAGGCGACCAAGGCGCGGCAGGCGCTGGTGTCCGCGGCCAGCGGTGACGCTGCGGCGCTGGCTGCTGCGGAAAGCCGGTTGGTCGAACTGCGCACATCCTGCGAAACCGCGCTCACGCGGCACGTGCGGCAGGTGGCGGCGGAAATGTCACCGGCCGATGGTGAGCGTTACCTCGCGCTCGTCCTGCCGAGAATCACGAATTTCGACCACTTGGCGGCGCCCGACCTGAGTCTGAATCGCGCCCGCTGACCATGGAAGCCGAACCGGGCGCCGGCCCGAGCGACGAGGAATGGATGCGCCGTTTGCAAAACGGCGAGGATGGAGCGTTGGCTCCGCTCATGCTGCGGTGGGAAGCGCCGGTCAAACGATTCATCTTCCGTTTGATTGGCAACGCGACCGAAGCCGAGGACCTGGCGCAGGAAGTCTTTGTGCGGATTTATACCAAGCGATCCAGTTACCGCGTCGGGGCAAAATTTTCTTCGTGGTGTTTTTCGATCGCAGCCAACCTGGCGAAAAACCGACTGCGGTGGTGGCGGCGACGTCCGTCGCTTTCGCTCAATGCCTGGAGTGAAGCGGGTGGAGACACCCCGGACGAGTCACCGGCGGGGGCGCAAGCTTCACACGAAGCGGTACGCCATGAACAGATCGAGGCGGTGCAGACAGCGGTGGCCGCGCTGCCCCTGGATCTGCGCACGGCCCTGGTGCTTTTCGAATACGAAGGGCAGTCGGTGGCGGATATCGGCGCGACGCTCAACTGCACGGCGAAGGCGGTGGAGAACCGTCTTTACCGGGCGCGCCAGCAGTTGAGGCAGAGGCTGCGGCCGACGGAGGAATGAAATTGCCGCGGCGTGGCTGGGGGAATTCTGAGTTTTTTAAGAGTGGGGTTAATCCCTCCAAGCTTACTTCGGCTTGATGAAGGAAAGACCACGGCGAGGTCGCCGTGGCTCCAGAAAGGGGAGGACTGGAGTGCGGCATTCCACCTCCCCTGCGAGGAGTTTGGTCAACGCCACGAACCTGCCTCACGCTGGCAAGCTTGACCATTGGATCTGGATTCCCTGTGGGTCTAAGGCCCCAGAGCTTGCTCCGGCTCGGTCAAAATGTAGGAGCCTGCTTGCAGGCGATTCCGCGTATGCTCCGTTGACAGGCATTCCGAATCGCCTGCAAGCAGGCTCCTACAAAAACGAAAGAAAGCAAAGCCACGGTGGGTTGATCAAACGCACCGGAGCTTGCTCCGGGGATCTTTACTCGATCGTCCGGAGCTGGATGCTGTCGATGCGGCGCGAGCCGGCCTGGACATCGGACACGATGATGAGTTTGTCGCCTTCGCGAATGCGGCCTTCCTTGAGGAGCATCAAGATCGCGCGGTCAAGCGTGCCTTCGGGCGTGGTGAATGGGGTGAGCAGGAAAGGTTCAACGGCGCGCACCAGGCGAAGTTGCCGCAGCGTGGGCACGGAGTCAGTCACGGCAAGAATGGGGGAGTGCGCCGGGCGATGGGCGGCGATCCCGGTGGCATTGGTGCCATGCCGGGTGAACACGAGGATGAGCGAGTGCGGAATCTCGTTGGCCATGATCACGGCGGAATGCAGGACCTTCATGCGTTCGGACGTGAAAACGGCAGTCGGGGGAAAATCAGTGGCAAACTCCTCTTCGATACGTCGCGAAATGGTGTCGAGGATCTGCACGCATTCGAGTGGGTATTTGCCGATGGTGGTCTCGCCGGAAAGCATCACGCAATCGGCCAGTTCAAAAACGGCGTTGGCCACGTCGGTGATCTCCGCGCGCGTGGGCATGGGCTGCGTGATCATCGACTCAAGCATGTGAGTCGCGATGATGACGGGCCGGCCAATCGCGAGGCAGGTACGGACCGCGCGGCGCTGAATGACCGGCAGTTCCTGGAAAGGCACCTCGATGCCAAGGTCGCCACGGGCCACCATTAGAGAGTCAGTCGCGCTGATGATTTCGTCGAGGTTGTCGATGGCGGACTGGTCCTCGATCTTGGCGATGATTCGAACCTGTGGCGCGTTATGGTCCTTGAGGAACGCGCGGAGCTGCTCGATGTCGGCGGCTTCGCGGACGAAGGAGAGCGCCACGAAATCGATGCCTTCCTCGAGGCCGACGAGCGTATCGCCCTTGTCCTTCTCGGTGAAGGAGGGCAGGTTGACCTTCACGCCGGGAAGATTGATGTGGCGGCGCGAGGTGAGCGAGCCGGGGGTGAGCACGCGGCAGCGGATGTAGGCCTGATCCTTGGAGAGAACTTCGAGGCGGATGAGGCCGCTGTCCACGAGCACGGTGTCACCGACCTTGATGTCGTTGACGAGGTCGCGGTAGTTGACGTCCACCGAGCGGATTTCCTCGCCAGTGCCCCGGTCGCCCGCGGGTTTGACGGTGAAATCGAAAATCTCGCCCGGCTGGAGTTCGATCGGCACGGCGAGGTCGCCGGTGCGGATTTCCGGGCCCTTGATATCCATCATGATTGCGATATCGCGACCGGCCTTCAGTGCGGCGGCGCGGATACGGCGGATGATGAGGCGGGTCCAGTCGTGTTTGGCGTGCGCCATGTTAAGCCGGACGACGTCGACGCCGCCGGCGATGAGTTTCCCCAGCATTTCCTCGCTTTCGGTGGCAGGCCCGAGAGTGGCGATGATTTTGGTGCGGCGCAGGGAGGGCTTGGGCATGTTAGAAATGATAGAAAGGAGTGCCGCCACCGGCGGCGACGACCGTGAGGCCGCACTGGTGGGTCGCAAGAATGGCCCCACACGCGGCTTCGACGGCGGCGGTGGAATTGCAGTCGCGACTCAGGTGGGCGAAAAACACGTGGCGCCAGCGCGGGCTGGTGATGGAGCAAAGTAATTCCCGTGCCGCCTCGTTCGAGAGATGGCCGTGGCGGCCGCTGATTCGCTGCTTGGTGGACCAGGGCCGCTTGGTGTCCGCCTCCAGCATGACGGGGCAGTGGTTAGCCTCGACCACGAGCACATCCGCCTCGCGGATCCGTTCGCGGACATGTTGCGGAGCGTGACCCAGGTCGGTGAGCCAGGCGATGCTGCGCCGAGGGGACAAGAGGTCGTCCTCCCCGTGCGCGATCACGAAACCGACAGGCTCCTGCGCATCGTGAGGCACGGCGAAGCTGCTGACTTCGAGATCGCGGAACCGAAAGGTTTGGCCGGTTTCAAAAATACTCCACGAAACCTGATGCTTCAGGCCGGCTTGCAAGGTTTGCGAAGTGGCCCGGTTTGCGAAGACCCGGATCTGGGGATAACGGGCGAGGCCGCTGAGCGCGGCGGCGTGGTCGCCGTGTTCGTGGGTAAGGAAGATGGCGTCGATGCGCTCGAGCTTTTCGCCAAGCTCCCCCAGCAGGCCGTCCAGCCGTTTCGCGGAAAAGCCGGCATCCACGAGCACGCGCGTGTTGTCAGTTTGCAGCAGGGCGGAATTGCCTGAGCTGCCACTCCCGAGAATACTGAAACGCAGGGCCATTGGCCTGCATGAACGGACTTCCCTGCGCGGCGGGCAATGGTTAATTTGGCCGGCGCGGCGTACCCAGGCGTCCCCGGGCGGGCAAGGGTTGACGCCACAGCGATTCTGGCTTCGCTGAACCCTCCATGTCGAAGTCCCGCCCCGCCCGCCCACGCCCGTCCCGCACCCGTAAACCGGTGGCGGCGGTTCGCGCCCTGCAAGGCACGGTCTTTATTACGCGGCAGGTGCATTTCAATTCCGCGCACCGGCTCTACAATCCCACGAAGAGCCTCGCGTGGAATCAAAAGCAATACGGCCTCTGCACGAATCCGCACTGGCATGGCCACAACTACGTGCTGGAAGTGACGATCAAGGGTCAGCCCGACCCGGTCAC
>JANYDX010000535.1 GCA_025363395.1 Verrucomicrobiota bacterium | reverse complement strand
AACGTGAAGAACGGCGCCGTGGATAGTGTGACAAGCGGGTTGAAGCCGAGCAGAAGGAACGGCGTGACCTGGCAGAATTTTGAGATGAGTTCGTTGACCGGATGGATGCGGACGCTGCTGAGCCAATCGAGATCTTCCGAGCTATGATGCACGGCGTGGAAGGGCCACCACCGGCGTCGATGGAACAGCCGGTGCATCCAATAGCCGATGAAATCGAACATCAGGTAGATCTCGATGACCTGCAGCAAGACTGGCTGCCTCGCCACGGGGCCAAAGCCATGATATTGCCCGAGGCGGAAATCATCGGCCCGCGCCACTCCGAACCAGAGCAGAACCAGCACAGGAGCCACCAGCATCAACCGCGTGAGCACACTTGTCACCAAGGGGGAGAAAAACCAGTAGACCACATCGACCACCCAGCCGCGGCGCAACCACCGCTGTCCGCGGCGACGGCCGAGGACACGCTCCACGAGAAGGAAAATAAGCGAGAGGAGAAAAAATCCGCCGACGATGTCGGTCAGGCTGGCGTCCGCTTTCATGCGACTGGTGATGCCAATCGGCCAAGCATGAGCCGAGCTGAATTGGATGATCGGCCAGCTTGAAAGGTTGATCGGCCCGAACGAGGAAGCGGAGTCAGCGTCTCCCGATCGTGGGTCGGGGCCGTCGCCCTAACAGGCTTCGTCCTCGTCATGCGCAAGACTGGACGTATACAGTCGGGCTCTCAATCGATCCGCATTCCATCCAATCCTGGGATCAAAATAAAAATGTGGCTGTCAATTTTCGCTGCCCGTGAATTCTACTGAACCTCGCTCCGGCTCCCGTTGGTTTGATTGGTCGGCCATCGGGCGGGATTTTCTTTTTTCCCTGCGCTCGCTCTTGCGGGCGAAAGGGTTTGCGCTGACCGCGGTCCTCACTCTGGCGCTCGGCATGTTTCTGACGGTGACGGTCTGGCTTTTCGCCGCGTGGACGATTTTGTCCTCGGCCCCGTATCCGCATCCGGAGGAGGTGTACGCCGTCGGCTTCAGTCCGGAAAACTCGACGGAGTTCGCTCCGTACCAAATCGCCCCGCAACTGCAGGCCTATCGCGAGCAGCTGGCCGTTTTTGCGGAATATGCCGCCATCTGCAACCAGACGGGCAATATCGTTCTCGACCAGGAGCCGGTCGGATCGAACCTGGCGCGCACGGTCGAGGGCACCTTTAAGATGCTGGGTGTGGTCCCCGTTATGGGCCGGCCATTTCTGTCCGAGGAATACCGGCCGGGTGGGGACGATGTTGTCATCCTCTCTTATCAGTTCTGGAAGGAACAATTTCACGCCGATCCCCAGGTGTTGAACCGCACCATCCACATTGACGAGCGGATCTGTCGCGTGGTGGGTGTGCTGGCCGAAAACCAGGGACTACCGGACTATTTCTATGCTGGAGTCTACCGCCCGTGGGTCCCGGTTTTCGATCCCGCCAATCCCTTTGAATGGCCGATGATGACCATGGTGCGGCTCAAGCCCGGAGTGTCGGTGGAGCAGGCCACGCAGGCGCTCCGCAGTACCAAGCTGAATCTCACCGGGCAGTTTCTCAAGTGGCTGAACGTGGAGCGGACCACCCTTCGAAAGCCCAACCAGATCTACCGCCCGGAAATCTTCCGGCTCCTGTTCGGCGCGGCCCTGTTTCTTTTTGCCATCGCCGGCCTCAACACGGTCAATCTCATGCTGGTGCGGGTCCTTGGTCGGAGCCGCGAATTCAGCATTCGACTGGCTATCGGCGGTTCGCCCGCGCAGGTGGTCCGGCTCATCGCCATGGAGGCCGCCGTCATTTCAGTTGCGGCCGGTCTCCTAGTCTATGTGTGCGTGGGGCTGTTTACGAACCGGCTGCTCACGCTTTGGACCGGTTATTCGCACGATCGGCCGCTCTGGACTTACTGGACGGCGAACGAGTGTCTCATTGCGCTGGTGGTGGTCGCGACTTTGCTGCTAGGCGCGACCAGCGCGTGGCGCATGCGACGCACCAATATCAGCGCGGGTCTCAAGGACGGCGGGCCCGCCGCGGGAGAGAGCCGGCGCACCGGGCGGGGGCGGGCGTTGCTCGTGTTGCTGCAGGCCGCGTTCGCCGTCGTCCTCCTCGCGGGGGCGGGCCTCATGATCCGCACCTTTCAGAACACTTCCCGTGTGGACCTGGGCTTGGACCCGAACGGCAAAGTCAGCGTGGTGATTACTTTCCCCGCCAGCGCCAGGCCCAGCGACGAAAGCCGGCTGCAGACCTTTCGTGAACTGGAGGAGGTTTTCCGCCGCTTGCCGGGAGTCCGGTCGGTCGGTTCCGGCTCGGGCATTAACTTCTGGGGCGGAGGCGGGCAAGGGGAGCCGTCGCTGCGCATGCCCGACGGTACACTCATCGCTTTCTCGCAGTCCCGCGTGTCGGAGCATTTTCCCGAAGCGGCCGGACTGCATCTCGTGAAGGGCCAGTGGATGAGCCAGGCCAAGGGCGCACAGCAAGTGGTCATCAATGAAAGCCTCGCGCGGAAACGCTTCGGTGACGAAAATCCCATTGGCCAGCTGATGATGATCAAGAACGAGGGCAAGGACTGGATATGGACCGTTACCGGCGTGGTGCACGATGTCCGGCCCGGCGTGCGGGCGAAGGCGGCCAACGAGGTTTACACCATCAATTCATGGTGGGCCCCGGGAGTATCCACGCTGCTCCTCCGTTATGATCAGGATCCGGCTCCGGGCAACGAGAGCCTCATTCGGCGGGCGATCTACCAGGCTAATCCGCATGTAATTACTTTAATGGTCCAGTCGCTGAACGATCAGTTGAAGCAAAGCCAATCACTGGAGCGTCAGGCGCTCCACATTTTGCAGTGGCTTTCCGCGGTGGCGCTCGTTCTGGCCACGGTCGGACTTTTTTCGGTCCTGGCCTACAATGTGGATCAGCGCCGTCCGGAATTCGGGGTGCGGCTCGCCCTCGGGGCGCCGCCTGAAAGCATCGTGTGGCTGGTGTTGCGGCGCGGACTGATTACGGCCGGCCTTGGCGTGATCGTGGGGTGTGCCGCGGCCCTTGGTCTGACGCGGCTGATGGCCTCGCTGCTGTTCGAGACGCGGACGTTCGAGCCGGTGGTTTATTTTTCCGTCGCCACCGCGCTGATGCTCGCTGCATTCGGCGCCTGCTGGCTCCCCGCCCGCCGCGCCGCCAAGGTCGATGTTTCCCGACTCCTGCGCTCGGAGTGACGGCCGGTGAACGCGTACCTCACGCTGGCGGTTGTTCTGATCTCACTCGCTGCAGGTTGATCGGCGCACCGCACCCCCACCCACAAAAATTGCCCCCGTTTCCGGGTCTGTGTCATAGCAGGGGGCGAATGAAAAATCAGGACTGCGGCCTGGTCTTCACCTCCGGCATGAACTTCAAATCAGTACACCGCCTGCGCCTTCTGATTATTCTGGCGATTACCGACATGCTGGCGCCGAAAATTTTTGGCACTGAAGGATCAAGGTCTGAATCAACGGTCGCTCCGCCACCGGCAACACTCAACGCGCAGTCGGAAAATTTTCCGGACCCTCCGCCAAAGTCTACCGCGACTCGTTTGGGCATAAAATTTAGTCCACCTCCCAAGGAAACCGAAAGTGTCCGCGCAGTCGTTGCTGCCCAAGTGCCGCATCCCACTTCCGCCGATCCAACGCTGCCCGACATTCTCTTTTTAACTCCCATTGAGGTTAGTGACAAGCGCTCGGGTCTCACCGAAAGAGCCGTCCTTACGGACAAGGCGAAGCTCGAGATTGCCGAAAAAAAGATGCTCACGCCACTGTATCGTGTCACCATTGGACCGCTGGGACAGCTGGGCGCATACTATCTTGATTTCCTCAGCATCTTCGGCGGGTGGCATCCCAATGAAGCCGAGGCGATCACACTCTATCGCCAGGAGGAGCGGCTGAGGATGCTCGGGGAAATGGACGATTTAATCCAGGTCGATACACTCCACGACACAAGGAACACGAAGCAGCTTCAACGCGTCCGATTCGGCGCTTTGATCGAGACGCGATAGCAAAGCCATCATGGTGTGTCGGAGCTTCAAGGGACGTCAGTCTCGACTCCTGATTGGAAAAACTGAGGCGCGTTCCAGACATCCATTAGACGTGGCGCCGCTGACCGATGCGCCATTCAGATACCACTGATAAGTGACGTCTTCAGGTCGCTTCAGTAAATTGAGGCGCGCCCGTTCCCTCATCCAAAAAATAGCCTGTACGTTCCGCTCGTGGCTACGTGGGTGAAATGTACGACGTGACCTCCTTTGCACGCTTTCGGGTTTGGACGTTTTTCGCTTTTTACCCAATGCGACATGTTATGACTCTTCGAAGCTGGCACGAATACATTGCCTCTGCGCATCCATTGTCACGTATTACGTGACAATGGCTCCAGTACCCCTCCTGTTAATTCACTGATTGCTCCCGTGATGGCATCCCGCTTGAGTCAAGCCGTGTCCGTGACGCCATTCACCCTACAGGCTTGCACTGCGATCACCTCAATTTGATGGCCGCGTTCCCACCTTCCGAGGTCCTGGCCGAGCTCACCGCCACCGAGCCACCCAAGGGCTTTCGCGTCACGGCTTCGCGCGATGGCTATCCCGAGCTCACCTACAAAACCACGGGAATGGTCGCCGTCGCCGTGTTCTTTGCGGTATGGCTTACGGGTTGGACCACCGGATGCGTGCTCATGTCCCATCAGATGCTCTTCACCGGACAGCCGTTTCGTTTTTCCCAGTTGTTGCTTTTAATTATTTTTTGGGGTGCCGAATTTGCCGTGATCGGAACGGTGCTTTGGCTTTTCTGTTCCGAGACCATGATCACTTTTTATCCGGACCGACTGCTAGTGGAGCGCACCCTGCACAAATACCAAAAACGCTGGGAAATGGCTCGGAAAGACATCGAAGGCGTCTGGCAGATCAAGGATGGCGGCGAAGGCCGGGACAGTTTCCCCTCTTGGGGTCTCATCGTGGCAGCGAAAAGCACGGAAATCAAACTACTGTTCCGGCAAAAATTCGAAAAGAGCGCCTGGCTGGGGCCGATCGTCGCGCGCTGGGCCGGCGTAGAGTACCAAGCGTCCGGGCCACGCTAAAGCTGCCAGGTCTTGATGGCTGGTGGTCCTGCGTGCAGGTTGCCATTTTACTGATTGGGCCTGCAATCACCTGTCACTTATTACGTGACAATGTCCTCCGTCGCACTCGCAATTTGGGACACAAAAAGGCCGTCTCTCGACAAATTGGGGACGGCCTTTGGCATCAAATTGTGGCGACAGCTTGAGCAGAGATCTCGGCCCGCCTATCGGTGCGAATGGCGAACCGATCGGCGCGCTTAGTTAGCGGGCTTGATCTTGAGCGTGACGGACGGGCTTTCCGCGGTTTCTCCCGACGCGCTTACGGCAACGGTGTATTTGCCTTCATCCTTCCTTGCTGTGTTTGTGAGCGTGAAGGTGGCAGCCGTCGCACTCCTGATCTTCTCG
>JANYDX010000143.1 GCA_025363395.1 Verrucomicrobiota bacterium | reverse complement strand
CGCCGAAGATGGCGAAGGTGGTGGACCAGCCCCTGGCCGCGTTGCCCAGGCCGAATTTGCTGACCAGCGGGAGAGTGAGACCCTGCACCACAAGCGTGGCGCCCATCGCGGCAACAAAACGATAGGTCGCCAGGCTGGTGCGCTCAGTGACATCGCCGGTCATCACGCCGTTAAGCGCCGAATACGGCGTGTTGTTGACCGAGTAAATCATCATCAATGCCGTGTAGGTAATGTAAGAATAGATGAGCTTGCCGGTAGCGCCAAAATCCGGAACGGAATACGCGAGCCAAAGAATGACGCCAAATGGCAGCGCCGACCAAAGAACCCACGGACGGAACTTGCCCCAGCGCGTGTTGGTGCGGTCCGCCAGCGTGCCGATGATCGGATCGAAGGCGGCGTCCCAGAAACGCACCACGAGGAAAAGCACCGCGGCGGCCGACGACGACAGGCCCATGACGTCCGTGTAGAACGCCCCCTGGTACATGATCATCGCTTGGAAAAAGAAGTTGGTGGCGGCGTCGCCGAGCGAATATCCGGCCTTTTCGCGAAAAGAGAGCCTCTGGGAAACATGACTCATGGTGCAGACGGGGTGGATTTGGGGTAACTGCTGAGAAAGCGGGAAAGACCGGACACAGCGACTACTCGTGCAGCCAGAGCCATGCGGTCACTCCGCGCGGGTAGTAGCGACTGCCGCAGGTGATGCCGGAATCACTGCGAATCTGATCGCACATCGCGTAGACTCCGCAGCCCGGGGTTCGCTGCCAGTCGGCGTGCACGTGGTCCCCGACGAGCGCAGCGGAACTCATCGCCTCCGGAAACAGGCGGCGAACGACATATTGCGCAATGGCGATCTTGCTGAACCACGTATTAGTACTCGTGCTGCTCATCTTCCATCCGCCGCTCGTCGGGTCGAGGCAGACGCCGGGCTGCAAAGCCTGCGTCATGTGCCGGCTCAACTGGGCGAACAGCGCCGCAAAACGTCCAGACCGATCAATCGCTTCCCTGTTGCCGAGGAAAAGCAGGTAAACGAAACCCTCGACGGCGGGCAGAATCCGCGAACGGTTGCCTTGCTCGAAAACCGCCGGGAAAAAACCGGTGTCGATTTCGAATTTAGTGGTGAGCGTATGCGCGAGCAAATCGGCCGTGACGCGCGCGTCGCGGGCGGATTCCTTCAGGCCCAGGCCCGTGAAGGCGGTCTCCAATAACACCCAGGAGCCGAGGGCCTTGACGCCGAGATAAAGATTGTTGCGCGCCTGGCCCAAGCTGACGTCGAGACTGTCGTAGGTCGTGATCTCGGAGCCATGCGGTCCGCAGCGATCGGAATCGAGCTTGAGCAAACCGTCGCGTTTGCGCGGATCGGCATCATCGCGGCGGTGCATACTGTCCGCGCACGCCAGCAGGGTTTTTTTCTGCCGGCGGAGCCACGCCTGGTCGCCCGTATGCTCGGCATAGGTGACGGCGCAGAGCACCCAGTTCAGCAACTGCTCCATCGTCATGTGGCTGAAGCAGCCCTCGATCGCGTCGCATTCGTAACTCGAGTGACCCGCGGGAGTGAAGTAGTCCATCACGCCCATGTCATGCGTGAAGGAAAGCCCGAGCTGGTCGCGGTAGGAATAGCGGCGGACAAACCAATCGAGCGCGTTGCGTACGGCCCACGGCTGCCACGCCAGTTCGAAAAAGAGGTGATCCACCGTGAGATCAAACGTGTTGATCATCCGGTATTCGCCCTCATTGACCACCCAGAGCGGTTTGCCGCCCTGCCAGAGGAGTTCGGTGTTGCCGAGGTAGCTGTGCGTCGCCTGGGCGACGAGAAATTTCTGGTCAATGTTGAGCTTGCTGCGGTTCAGCTCGCGGTCGCGCTGTGCGGCGAGGCGCGTGTAGCGCACGTGTTGCGTTAAACCGTGCACCAGGACGTCATCGAGTCCCTTGAAGACCCGCGTGTAAGCGTAGCTGGCGGCCAGGCCGCGCGTCACGGTGCCGGCGACGTAGAAGCCGAGTACGAGCGGAAAACGGCGGCGCTGGCCGGCGGGCACGGTGAAGACCAAGGCGGATTCGCCGCAAATTACGTGCAGGCCGCGGTAGTCTTTGAGCTTCGGATTGAGCACGTCAAATCCCTGCCGCAAGCCGACGCCCCGCGCAGGTGTGGTAGCGTAGCCATAATCCGCCCCGCCCGCAAAACCCGCGAGCTTTGTGGAAGTGTCGCTTAAAGGACGCAGAGGACGCTCGGGATCGCCGACGCCAAACATCAGCTCGACGGGGGCGTTGCCAGCGCGATTGTCGTACTCGATCCAGCCGCAAATAATGGGCGCGAGATGAAAACGCGCAGCAGCCTTGGCCAGTTTTTCCGGATCGGGCACGGAGCCGAAGGGCGACAACAATGAAAACCCGAAACGGGCTTCGTCCGCACGCCAGGTGTCGCTGGCCAAGTCGAGCGTGCGTTGATAATCGCCCGGCCGCAGGGCGCGGTAACCCGTGGGCGCTTGTTGCACGATGGCGTCGCCAGTGAAAGCGGATTCCTGGGATTTCGGCGGGGTTAGAAATGGCAGCAACTGCCAGTCACTCGCGGCAGAGGGCCGATATCCGACATAAACGTTTTGTTTGGCTGGGCCGCGCAGGGACTGGCCAAAACCGCCCGGCGCATCGACCAGTCCGATCGTGAAGCTGGCAAACGCCCCGAATGGCGAGTGCTGGGTGTGATAGCTTTCGCGAGAGGTGGGAGCGGGGACGGGGTTCATCCGTGGAGGTAGGTGTTCAAAAGGTTTTCCAGGTATTCTTGTTTGCCGGAGCGGAGCTTGGGTTCGCCCAGCTTGGTTAGTACAAGATTATAGAGTTCACGAAATCCTAATTTGCGCTGCTCGATGTCGTTTCCATAACCCGAGTTGAAACTGGAATAGCGATCGGCGACGAATTGTTCGAACTTGCCGTCAGCGAGGATGCGGCGGGCCAGCTTGAATGCCAGCGCGTAGGCATCCATGTCGCCAATGTGCGCCAGGAAAAGGTCCTCCGCATCAATCGAGGGCCGGCGCAGCTTGGCATCGAAGTTGAAACCGCCGGTGCCGAGGCCCCCGCCCTTGATGATGGAGACCATGGCCAGGGTCAGCTCCTTGACGTCGGTATTGAACTGATCGGTGTCCCAACCGAGCAGCAAATCGCCCGTGTTGGCATCGATCGAACCCAACATTTTCTGGGAAGCGGCCACCTCGATCTCGTGCTGGAAGGTATGGCCGGCGAGCGTGGCGTGATTGGTCTCAATGTTGAACTTGAAATGTTTTTCGAGACCGTAGGTTCGCAGAAAAGCGATGCCCGAGGCGACGTCGAAATCGTACTGATGCTTGGTCGGTTCCTTCGGTTTCGGCTCGATGAGGAACTGGCCCTTGAAATCGATGCTGCGGGCGTAATCCACCGCCATGTGTAGGAACGCGGCAAGGTGGTCCTGTTCACGTTTGAGATTGGTGTTGAGCAGCGTCTCGTAGCCTTCGCGGCCGCCCGACAACACATAGTTTTCACCGCCGAGCAGCTGGGTGACATCGATCGCCTTCTTCACCTGTGCCGCGGCGTAGGCAAACACGTGGGCGTCGGGATTCGTGGCGCCGCCGCACATGTAGCGGGGATTGGAAAACAGGTTGGCCGTGCCCCAGAGCAGCTTCACGCCCGTGGCTTTTTGCAGGGCCCTGGCGTGGGCGACAATCCGGTCGAGGTTGCGGTTCGACTCGGCGAGTGTGCGGCCCTCCGGCGCAATGTCGCGGTCATGGAAGCACCAGAACGGCGCACGGATCTTCTGAAAAAACTCAAAGGCTGCGTCGAGTCGGACCTTCGCGATCGAAACCGCGTCGGGACCTTTTTCCCATGGACGCCGGATCGTGCCCGAGCCGCTGAACCACTACTGTCCAAAACAGGTTTAAAAAAACGGTGCCGCATTGGAGAAGGACGATGAACCCAAACGGGGTCAGGCCGCTACTTGTTAATTTTAAGCTGGCGCGAGAGGTAAACTCGGATCGAGCTTGGCATTCCCATATGCAATTCTTCTGCAATCCACGCATAAGGCGCGCCGGATTCTTTGCGCAGGCGCCTTGCAGCGGCGACTTTCCAGTCTACTGCTTTGGGTTCCTGCTTCGCATCATGGGCCGTCTTTCTGAAATCTTGCAAAACCAGCGCAAGGCCTGCGGTCCAACGAGCTTCTCTCAGCTCATGTAATTGCGCTCGTTCAATCCCCGGCGAGAGAGCCCGATGCGCATATTCCTTGGCCATCGCCTGGCGCCAACCCTGCGTTCCAATCGCCCAACCGTGGGAGAGATTCTTAAATTCTTGGCGATCCTGTTCGGCCGGATTCGCCGAGAGTTTCCGCAAGTAATTTCCATACGCTTGCCAGCCCGCGGGTGATTCATCGAATCCCAAATGCTCGAGCCATTGTTCGGGTGACAGCCACACTGGGCACCCACCTCGCAAGAAACGAGGCAAGCTGCTCCAACGGAACCCCGGAATGTTTTCAGCGCTCACGATGCCGGCCCGCACTGGATTAAGATGAATGTAGTTTACGACCCGCACGAGCGCAGCCCTATCCTCCACCAACAATGACTGATAACGTCCCTGGAAAAGATGCCCATTTTCAGAGCGGAACCGGTTGAATCGCGTAGAATAGGTGCTTTGAAGCCAATGCATGCCTGAGACCAAGTTCGGTTGCGGGGTTTCCAACGCGAGATGGTAGTGGTTGCGCATGATCACGTACGCATGCAGGCGCCAACCAAACTGTTCGCACGTTTCCGCCAGCGCTGCAGTGAACGCCTCAGCCGCGCCGACCGACCCAAAAACATCCCCTCGGTAATTACCCCGATTGATCACATGGTACAGCGCTCCTTCGTATTCGATGCGAAGCTTGCGGGCCATGCCCAACCTAACCACCACCTAATCGGAAATTCAATACAGAATTAACAAGTAGCGGCCTGACCCCGTCGGACTAGCCGCTGCGACTGTAATGCGGCGACAGCTCATTCTTGGCTAGACGCCTCAGATCAGCCACGCCCGCCGAGCGGGCGAGCCGTCTTTTTTGAATAACTGGGCCATGTGGAGCGGAAGCATCATCTGCGATTTAGGCACAATCAAGGGCGTTGCGCTGTGGATGACTGGATGACTCTGCCTTCTTCCTCTTCGCTTCGGCTTCGGACTGATACATCAGGTCTTCACGGATATAGTCTGCCACGTAACACTTCTCTCTGGCGTCGTAGCGCACTTTGGCGCGCACCTCCAATTCTTCCATAAAACCACCGGGACCTTCGTCACCCTGGTAGAGCATGACCTCCATACCTTCCCGCAATGTGATCCCCAACACCTCAAGATCGCTCTTCGTTCCCATGCACACCAAAGGTGCCGTCCAAATCTTTTCGTCGTCGGGACCGTTGCACACTTTTTGAAAATCGTGATAGATGCGGTGCATCGATTTCTTCGTCCAACGTCAGCAGTCAGCCACGCGCGAAGCGCGTTGCGCTGTGATGCTCTGGTTGGGCTCTTCTTTGTTCATTGCCGGTGGTCCTCCGGAATTACCGAGTCAATTCGACGCCGACCATTGATGGGAGGCTCCACCCAATTTCCTTTCGGGTCCTTATATTTTATGTCAACCAACACATAATCGTCGGGTAAGAGTCTTACCGTTCCTTTTGCCTCGATG
>JANYDX010000505.1 GCA_025363395.1 Verrucomicrobiota bacterium | reverse complement strand
CCCACAGCGAGTGCAGGGTAAACGACGGCACCCGGTAAAGCGTGTGCGCATCCGAAAGCGCGCGCATCGTCAGCGTCGCAGCCACGGCGGCGACCGCCAGCGGCCCCAGACTTTCCATCGCGATCGTGCCGAGGATAATTTCCGCGACGAAAAACGAGCCCGCAATCGGCGCGTTATAAGCCGAGGCAATGCCCGCCGCCGCACCGCATGCGACGAGCAGGCGCAACTGCGGCGCCGACAGATTCCTCCAGCGCCCAAGCCACGAGGCGGCCACAGCCGCCAGTTGGACCAAGGGTCCTTCGCGCCCGATCGAACCACCCGACGCGATGGAAAACATCGCCGCTGTGCTTTTCACCAAGCTGGCTTTCACCGGCAAATTTCCGCTGCCGATCAGGATTGCCTCCATGTAATCGGTGGAACTCTCCCCCGAATGGAGCCGCTTGCCAAACAACAGCACCAGTCCCGCGAGAGTTCCGCCGATGACTGGGATGCCAAGCCGCTGCCAAGTTTCCAGTTCACGAAACGAATCCACCATGCCCTCGGTGTTGCCCGTCAACAGGCGGTGAATCAGGTCCACGCCAAACCGGAAGGCCAGCGCCGACAACGCACCCAGGACCCCGGCGACCGCGGCCCAGCAAAGCGTTTCCTGCCAGGGCGAGGGCCGCAGCTTTTCGATGATCCACAACCGCCAGCGCAACAGGCGCTGCAGCCGCTGATAAATCTGTGGCACCATTTCCTTCATGTAGTTTCGCGGTCGCGAGATGGAACCCGACCTGCGCGGAATGAATCGGTCTCACTCTTGACTTGGAAAAAATGCCGCGCGTCCACGCCTCCACCATGACTTTCTCTTTCCGCCTGACAAGGCTTGTTCCCCTCAGGGATGGGGATCCGCCGGCACCACCGGAGTTTTCGCCACCACGGCGTGCAACAATTCCGACTCACCCGTTTCCACCGCACTGAGCTGGATGAGGCTGTTCAGCGAATTAAAATGTTTGGTCCATTCAAAATCGCCCGAAGTCCCGTCGATCACCTGGCTGAACAATTGTTTCTTTTCAACCTTCAGCGCCTGAATGCGCTCCTCGATCGTGCCCGCCGTGACCATGCGGTAAACGAAAACCGTATTCGTCTGGCCGATGCGGTGCACGCGGTCGATGGCCTGATCCTCGACCGCGGGATTCCACCAGGGGTCGAGCAGGAAAACATAATCCGCCGCATGCAGCGTGATCCCCGTGCCCGCCGCCTTGAGGCTAACCAGCATCACCGCCGCGCCCTGCGCCGTCTGAAATTGATGCACCGGCTTCTGGCGGTCCACGGTCATGCCGGTAATCTCATAACGCGGCAGGTCCGGATAATGCGCGTCAAGTGCACTGCGCACGCGGTTGAGCAGCGTCACGAACTGGGAAAAGATGACAACCTTGTGTCCGCTGGACACGATTTCCGCGAGCTTCTCGATCAGCAGCTCCAGCTTGCCGCTGTCGGAGAGCGGTGAATTGAGCCAGGGCAGCAAATCCGGATCACAGCACACCTGGCGCAAACGCGTGAGCAGAGCGAGGAAACCGAATGATTTTTCGCGCAGAGCCAGGCCGATGTCCTCACCGAGCCGCGCCAGACCTTCGGTGCAAATGCGCGCATACTCGGTACGCTGCACCTCGGTGAGCGGGCAGAGCAGATCCATTTCAACTTTGGGCGGAAGTTCCTTCGCCACTTCGTTTTTGGTCCGGCGCAAGATGAATGGCGCCACCTGCTGACGGAGCCGCTTCATGGTGCCGTCGCGATCCTGGATCAGCGCCGTCTCGAACGCGGTGCGCGAACCGAGCAGGCCGGGCAGGAGATAGCGGAAGATGGACCACAGATCGAGCTGGCGGTTTTCCAGCGGCGTGCCCGTGAGCACAATGCGGTGCTTCGTCTTGATCGCAAAACACGCCTGCGTGACCTTCGCGTCGGGATTCTTGATGAACTGGCCTTCGTCCAAGACCGCGTAGCCGAACTCGGTGCCGTCGAGGAGCGCCCGGTGTTTCCGGAGCTGCGTGTAGCTGGCAATCCAGATGCTGGGGGCCTTGGTCGCCGAAAAATCGTGGCCCGACTTGAGAATCTCGATTTTCCCTTCCGGATAAAACCGCGCGAGCTCCTCCCGCCACACCGGCACGACGCTCGCCGGACACACCACGAGATGCTTGTGCCCGGTCATGGGACGCGATTGCAGCAGCGCGATAACCTGGACCGTCTTGCCCAGACCCATTTCATCCGCCAGCAGACCGTGGCACTCCGTCTCGCACAAGTGATGCATCCACTCGACCCCCCGGCGTTGATACTGCCGCAAAAACTCCGGCAAGGCCAGGGGCGCGGCGGACGGAGTCATGACTTTTTGCCGCCACGCGTCGATCTCGGCGCCCAAAGTCACCTTGATGCGCTGATCGTTGAAGAGTGAAAAAATCAAATACGGCGGGATCGCGCCGTCAATCAACGTCTCCTCCAAGTTGCGCCGCCACTGGTTGAAGCTCTCCCACTTTTCCGGCGACATCGTTACGATGCCGAGATCGGGCAGCAGCATCGGGGTACGGCCATGCTTCAGCAGCGCGGCGGCCTGCTCGGTCGTCAGAAGTTTTTCGCCAGCCCGAAAAATCCACCGCAAATTCAGGCCGGAGCCATTGTGCTTGTCCGCCACGGCTTCGATTTCTATGACGCGCGCGCCCTGCTGGAGATTGCCGGCCTTCACATCGATCTCGATGCCAAAATGCTTTTTCCAGTGCGGCAACAGGTCGCGCAGAAAGCCCGGAATGTCGGCGAGCGCGTCCAACGCGTAGGCGTGCGTGGTCTGGTTGTAACGAAAGTGGGCTTTGCGGGCGTAGGTCGCCAGCGCGATGAGCTTGGCTCTTTCGGTCGCGCTCGGGTGGTTGGTCGTATTGCCCAGCGCTGGAATCCGGCTGCGGCCGTGTTTCCAGTAGGCCAGAAAAACCAAGCCGTCGGCTGTGGTGGTAAAGCTCAACAGCAAATCGCGCACGGGCTGATCGGATTTGGCGTCGTCGGTTCCGTTGCTGTCTCGCCGGCCGTTTTTGACCGGACTGGCCTTGCCACCCCCTCCGGGCAGCAGCGCGGTCATCTCATCGACCAGTAACTCCTCAATCTCATGCAACCCGGCGACTGCGATGGCGTTGGCGAGCATGGCATCCGTCGAGGAAGACCGGACCTTGATCTGGTCCCCGTCCCACTCGATGACGGCGTATTCCTCTTTCTTTTCAATTTTCCGGTGAATGATAGCGTCTGTGGCGCCCAGCTCGACCTCGCGGATTTCCCCATCACGATACATGTCATGGCCACGCGCCACGTGACTGGCATCGAACTGAGCTTCCCAGTCAGCCTCAAGGCGGCCGAACCAGAATTCGAGTGATTGCGGAGTGTAGATGCGCTTCGGTCCGTGGGTTTGCATCAAGCTAAAAGAAAGACGTTAGAAACTTACGGGAGCGTCCCGCAATCCCAATCTGCCCTTCGAAACCTTTTTCATTTTTACTGAATATTTCACAGGACCGTCACGCCGTTGACGCCAGTTCTTTACACAAAGCCGGTATCAATAGGGTGCGCTCAGCGAACGGCTTTCCCGCCGCCGCCCGGGCCAACCCGCTTGAATCTAGTCCTGGTCACCGAAACCTATTCTCCTGAAATCAACGGCGTCGCCATGACGTTGGGTCACTTGGTGGACGGCCTCGCCCGCCGGGGACACCGCATCACCATCATCCGCCCGCGGCAGCGGCAGGAATCGCCACGCTACAGTGTCACCCAGCGCGTTGGCTGCCGCCAGGTTCGCCTGCCCGGTGTTCCGATTCCCGGCTATCCCCAACTACGGCTTGGTCTGCCCGCAAGCGGCCGAATGCGCCAGATGTGGTCGTTAAACCGGCCCGATCTGGTCCACGTGGCCACCGAAGGCCCATTGGGCGCGTCGGCGATCAGCACCGCGCGCAAGCTCGGCCTTCCGGTAACTTCGAGCTTTCACACCAACTTCGACCAATACACGCGGGACTACCGCATCGGCTGGCTCAAACCCGTGGTCGCCGCCTGGCTGCGCCATGTGCACAACCGCACCCTGCGCACTTTCGTACCCACGCACGACCTGCTCGCGCGCCTCGCAGGTGAGGGTTATCACAACCTCCGGCTGCTCTCGCGCGGCGTGGACACCACTCTCTTTACGCCCGCGCGACGCGACGAATCGCTCCGCGCTGCCTGGGGCGCGGCCCCGGATGACCCCGTGATTCTCCATGTCGGCCGCATGGCCGCCGAAAAAAACTACGCACTCCTCTTCCGCGCTTTCGACGCCATCAAAGCCATCGAACCTCGCGCCCGTCTCGTGCTCGTCGGTGACGGCCCGCTTCTCTCCGCCTACCAGCGACAGCGGCCCGACGCCGTGTTCACCGGTTTCTACACGGGCGTCAATCTCGCGCGGCTCTATGCCTCAGGCGATATCTACCTGCACGCCAGTGTCACCGAAACATTTGGGAATGTAATTACCGAGGCGCTCGGCAGCGGCCTGGCCATCGGCGCCTTCGACTACGCCGCCGCCCACGAATTTGTCCGGCCCGAGCACAACGGCTTGCTGGCCCCCGTGGGCGACGAACCTGCTTTCATTGCCCAGGCCGTGCGCCTCGTGCGCGACTCCGCGTTGCGCGCGCGGCTGTCCGCCGCCGCTCCGTCTGCCGTCCGCACCAATTCCTGGGAAGCGATCATCGCCCGCTTCGAAGCCGACCTGCTCGAAGCGGCCGCTAATCCCCACCGTACATCGCACCCCACCGCTCCCGAGCGCCCGGCAATCATCCACCGCAAATCCGTCATCTCCTCCCGCCCATGAGCAAATCACACCTCAACGTCCGCACGGTCATCGTGTCCGATATTCACCTCGGCACACCGCACAGCAAGGCGGAGGAAGTCACCCATTTCCTCAAATACGTCCGCTGCGAAAAACTCATTCTCAACGGCGACATTATCGACGGCTGGCGCCTGCAGCGCGGCGACGTCTGGACGAAGGCCCACACGCGCTTCATCCGCCGCGTGCTGACCATGGTGCAAAAGCGCGACACCGAGGTGATCTACCTGCGTGGCAACCACGATGACTTCCTCGGCCGGCTTCTGCCGATGCAGTTTGAAAGCCTCAGCCTCGGGGAAGACTACGTGCTCGAGTCCCGTACGGGAAAATATCTCGTTCTCCACGGCGACGTCTTCGACGGGGTGGTGAAGAACATGGTGTTCCTCGCCCACCTCGGCGACCTCGGGTATAATTTCCTGCTGCGGCTCAATCGCGTCTACAACTGGTTCCGGGCCCTGCGCGGCAAGGAGTACTTTTCGCTCAGCCAGGCCATCAAGGCGCGCGTCAAACAGGCCGTGAGTTTTGTCGGCAAATTCGAGGACCAGCTCGCCGCTCTCGCCCGGGATCGCGGCTGCACCGGAGTCATCTGCGGACACATTCACACTCCCGCCGACAAGATGATCGGCGACATTCATTATTTAAATTCGGGCGACTGGGTCGAATCCATGACCGCCGTCGTCGAGCACTATGACGGTCGCTTCGAACTCATCACCTTCAAGGAGTTTTCGAACCGTTTCCCCATGGAGCAAGCCGCTCCCGCCGCGACCGGGGAAATCGAGCTGCCGCTGCAACTGCCCGTTCTCGCCTGAGCCATGGCTAAAATCCTTATTCTCACCGCCGGTTATGGCGAAGGTCATAACAGCGCCGCCCGGGCCTTGCAGAGTGCCTTCAACGAACAGCCTGGCATCGAAGCCGAGTTGATCGACCTGTTTGCCCTGCGCGCTCCGCGCCTCAACCATGTCTCGCGCCGCGGCTATTTGAAATTGATCAATACCGCGCCGAAAGTGTGGAGCTGGCTTTACCGCTGGCTGGACCGGTCGCCGCTCGTCCCGCACTTGTTGCGGACACTCGGCAGCCACCGGCGGCTGTTGGCGCGCATCATTGCGGACAAACGCCCGGTCGCCCTCGTCTCCACTTATCCGGTGTATCCCTGGATGCTCAACCAATTGCAACGCGAGGGCAAGGTGGGCTGCCCGCAATTCACCGTCATCACCGACGCGCTCACCATCAATTCGCTCTGGTATCGCGCGGGCAGCAACGGCTGGTTTGTCACGGACCACGATTCCGCGGCGTTTCTGCGTACGAAAGGCGTACCGGACACCAAAATCCATGTCAGCGGATTTCCCGTCGCACTCGGTTTTGCCGATCGCCCTCCACACTGGCAGCCACCCGATCCGATGGACACGCCCACGTATCGCGTGCTTTTCATGATCAACTCGGGCCGCCACGCCGCACTTGGGATTGCCCGCGCACTTTTGCAGCACCGCCAGTGGCACGTCACTTTCACCGCCGGTCGCGACGCGGAACTGGAGCAGGAACTGGTGCAGCTGTCCAAAGACGCGCCCGCCCGGGCCGAGGTACTCGGCTGGACCGACCGTATACCGGAATTGCTGATGACGCACCACGTGGTGATCAGCAAGGCCGGTGGCGCCACCACGCAGGAATCGATCAACGCATTGTGCCCCTTGGTGGTCAGCCAGATCGTCCCTGGTCAGGAGGAAGGCAACTACGAACTGATCCGGCGCAACGAAGCCGGAGCCCACGCGGAAACCCCCGCGGAAATTGTCGCCACCTTGCAGCGGGCCTTCGCCAACGACGCCGCGCTCTGGCGCCACTGGCGGACCAACCTACAACGAATCGCCCAGCCCGCCGCCGCCCGTCACATCGCCACGACCGTTTTGAACCAGACTGGGTTTGTAGTACCTCGCCTTACAAATGCACCGGACGGTGCACGCTCGGAAGCTCCAATAAACACAACCGAGCCTGTTTCTCCTTGAGGACTTCTTGGCCGGGCCTTCCTTCGAGGCGTGTCCATTCGAACGGCCAATTCCGACGCTCCGCGCTCCGCTTGGTGGATTGATGTCTGCGTGCTGTTGGCTTTGGGCGCGCTAGCGGTCGGCATCAGCAGCATTGCTGCCCAATGGGAACAGCCCTTGCGCACGACGGTCGATATCGACCTGTCACCCGGCGCGCTACCAAAGTACATGCTCTTTTCCTTCGCCCGGGGTTGGATTGCGTATGGCTTCTCG
>JANYDX010000498.1 GCA_025363395.1 Verrucomicrobiota bacterium | reverse complement strand
AGCAAGGTGCGGTTGACCAGCAGATTTTCCTCCGCGCGCACGCGGGCACCGTGTTCGATTTCCAGTGCGACAGTGCGTTCATTGGAGATTTTGGCGAAATGCTCCATGCCCAGCGCATGAGCCCGGCTTGCGGCCCACGGGGCCCGCGATGCACCCTCGGGCAGCGTCGCGCGGCGCGAGCTCATCAACACCAGCAGCAGTGGAACCATGGCCACCAAGAGCGAAAGTACGACGATGACCGCCAGCGTTCGCTGGTGCAGGATCTGAACGCGCAGCAAAGGCGGCGTGGCAAATCCTGCCTGAACCCTCCAGCCGGGAGCTGCGGGCAATTCCTGGACAAAGGAAAGTCCCGCAAATCCGCGCGGCATCGCGGCCGGTGCGGCGTCGGGCCGCAGGAATTCGACCGTTCCCCCCAACATCGCACCGAGTTCATTTTGAAACACCAGGTCCCATTTTTCCGGGGTCCGTCCGCTCGCGGTGATCGCCTGAAGCAAATGGGACCGCTGTTCTTCGATGGCGACCGCCTGCAGTTGGCGGGTTTCGCGCCCGAGCCACCACTGCAAAGTCACAGTCGCGCCCAGAAAGAGCAGCAACAACAACAGAGCAAGACCCAGTGAACGGGTGGAAAAATTCATAACAGGACTGGATTGGTTCTAAACCGGAACCCGGCAGCTGTCGCGTCAAAATCTTCGACTTTTGGCGGGGAGACGTAATTTTAGTTTTTTATGGAGTCGTTCTACATCACCACCGCCATTGACTACGTCAACGGTTCGCCACACCTGGGCCATGCCTACGAGAAAGTGCTGACGGACGTTATTGCCCGGTTCCGGCGGCAAATGGGTGATCGCGTGCATTTCCTCACCGGCGTGGACGAGCACGGCCAGAAAGTTCAGGCCAGCGCCAAAAGGCGGGGCATTCCACCCCAACAGTTCTGCGACGAGGTCAGTGCGGAATTCCGCGCGCTCCTCCCGAAGCTGAATATCACGAACGACGATTTTATCCGCACCACCGAGGAGCGGCACCAGCAGGTCGTCCGGGCCGTGCTTCAGCAGCTCTTTGACAAGGGCGAAATCTACAAAGCGGAATACCAGGGGTTCTACTCCACCCGGCAGGAACAATTCCTCCAAAACAAGGATCGCAATCCCGACGGAACCTGGCCCGAGCTGTTCGGCGAGGTGACGGAAATCACCGAGTCGAATTACTTTTTCAAACTGCGGCAGTATCAGGAATGGCTCGTGGATTTCCTGACCACGCACGAAGACTTTATTTTTCCGCGCTACCGCCAGAAACAGGTGCTCGAATTTCTCAAGGAGCCGCTGAACGATCTCTGCATTTCCCGGCCGAAAGAACGGCTAGAGTGGGGCATCCCGCTGCCTTTCGATGCGAACTATGTCACGTACGTCTGGTTCGACGCGCTCCTTAATTATTACTCCGCCGTGGCCGACAAGCCCGGGGTCTGGCCTGCGTCGTGGCATGTGATCGGCAAGGACATCCTGGTGCCACCCCACGCGGTTTACTGGCCCATCATGTTGCACGCGGCCAACCTTCCTTTGCCGGTCGGAATTATCGCCCACGGCTGGTGGATGCAGAGTGGATCAAAAATGTCCAAGAGCACCGGCAATGCGCTCAACCCGCTCGACTTGGTGGCCGAGTTTGGCGCCGATGCCTTCCGCTATTTTCTGATTCGCGAGATGAACGTCGGCCAGGACAGCGATTTCACCCGCGAGCAGTTTCTCGTCCGCTACAACAGCGAACTGGCGAACAATCTGGGTAATCTCGTCAATCGCACGCTGAACATGACCACGCGTTTCGCCGGGGGCGTGGTGCCGGCGGCGGAAGTGGCGGAAGACCTCGAACGTTATCTGCACGATCTCTGGACAAAAACCCGCGAGGAATTCATTCCGCTGTGTGAAGGCTTTCAGTTTCATACCGCGCTCGAACGCGCCATGTTTTTCCTGACGGAGACCAATGCTTACATTGAAAAACGCGCGCCATGGAAACTCGGCAAATCGGCGGAAGCAAAGGACCAGGCTTTACTGCGCACTTCGCTCGCCACCATGGCCGAGGCGTTGCGACTGGCGGTGGCTCTCATCCAGCATGTAACCCCGATCGCCACGGAAAAAATCAATGCGGTGCTCGGCTACACCCCGGGAACCGTCTGGCGTGAAGAGCTGGTTTGGGGCGCGAAATTAACCGGAGCCCAGGTCGCGCCGG
>JANYDX010000456.1 GCA_025363395.1 Verrucomicrobiota bacterium | reverse complement strand
GCCTTCCGCTACCTACGGGACGAAACGGCGGCGCATGACGTGGTGCAGGAATGCTTCGTCCGGGTCTATTTCAAGGCGGCCTCCTTCAAGCCGCATTCGACGGTAAAGACCTGGCTCTACACCATTGCGGCCAATCTGTGCCGCGACCGGTTGCGCTGGCTCGGACGGCGACGCAACGACATCTCCCTCGACGCGCCGATTCCCGGCGGCGACAGTGAGCGACGCCCGGAGCAAGCCGACACCGCCCCGCAGCCTTCCGAGCAAACCGCGCAGGCAGATCGTTTCCACCAGCTCCAACGAGCGATCAACCTCCTTCCGCACAAGCTCAGGCTCGCCGTTATTTTATGCTCCTTGGAGGGCAAGACCCACCAGGAAGCGGCCGACATCATCGGCACGACGCCCAAGACCATTGAATTGCGGGTTTATCACGCCAAAGCGAAATTGCGCGAATTGCTCGCCGACAATTTGGCGGAAGAATAAGCACTCCGCCAAAAAGCGCACTTAAAAATAGCGCGCACCGCCGCACTCCGGACGGCGCGCGAATCGACTCTAGTCACGTCTTGGATTTCACCTCGGCGGCACACACACACTTGCTGGGGCACGCGCATTTCTCACAAACGCCTTCTTTCATGATGCCGGTGGATTTTTCCGTCGGGACGGTTTTGCCGGACTTGGCGGCATCTCGTGCGATGGCCGCTTTGGTTTGGTTCTGCCAATATTGCGAGCCGGGACCAGCCAGGGCGATGGACGACAGACCTGAGAGGAGGCCCGCGACGAGGAGCAATTTTGAGATTTTCATCGGAGTTGGGGATTGACGGTTGAACCACGAAAAGAATCACCGTGGCGGCTATTATTAAACGCCGCGGTGGGACAAACCCCTCAAATGGACCAATCCATCAACGTCAGGGAGTCACATTTACCGTGAAACTGACCATCCCCGAGCCGCGGGAGCCATCGTAGTGAAGTTGTGCCGTCCAGTCGCCTGCCATGTCAGGCTTGATCTTCGCGCGATAGCGGCCGGGCGTTCCGTCCGGCGTGATCGTGCTACCGGAGTGCATGACCATGTTTTGCATGTTCATATCGAGATCGAATTTCACGGTGCCTACGTCCGCGAATTCTCCACTAGCGCCTCGAAATTCGATAACGATGTCGTTCATGGCGAACTTCAAACCGCCTTGCGGGTGGTAGAAATTCACCGTCAGACCGTTCACGGTGCGGGTCGCGAATAGTTTCGCCTGCCAAGCTTGTCGTCATGGCCGCCGCGTCACGCGTTTGCTGCCAATGGTAATAGCGGACGCTGATGGGATAACTCAACACGAAGTTGCGCGATGAACCGGCACGCTCGAAACGATAGGAGTTGGTTAGCGAGGCCGCGCAATCCGTGTTTGGGAGACGCTCAGACGCCGCTGGGCTTGCGGTGTTCGCTCTCGTTGCGGCGTCTCGCGAAAGCGCGGGCCACCGTCACCGGAGCCGAAATCGACATCAAAGTTCTCAATATCCGATTGCGGACTTTCGCCAAGTAGTGCCCTGAGCGCTATGAACCTGAAGACCCGTTCCCCACGAGCGGGCTCTTGGTTTGGGTGAATCCCCGAGATTCCGGTGAAAAATGTCTGCGGGTGTGCTGGCATTGCTGCTACAACACATTTGATCCTCCGTCCGGAATCAGTCGTAGTGACGTGATGTCCGAGCCGATAATTTCCCGTGCCTTTACTGCCGCTGACTACGATGCTGTGGTGCGGCTTTGGCAGGATTCCGACGGTATTGAAGTCGCGGAGGGCGATAATCGCGATAGCATCCTCGGATACTTGCACCGTAACCCGGATTTGAGTCGGGTGGCTATTTCCGGGCGTGAATTGGTCGGTGCGGTGCTATGCGGTCACGATGGACGTCGTGGTCTCATCTATCATCTCGCCGTGCACGCCAACCACCGTGGGCAGGGTCTCGGCAAACGGCTCGTGAATGAATGTATTGTCGGACTGCGCGGCTGCGGCATCCAGCGTGCCCTGATTCTCGTGGCCAAAGACAACGCATCCGGGCGCGATTTCTGGCTGGCGCGGGGCTTCGGAGAGATCTCTGGCGCAGCGGCGTTTGGCCTCGACCTCGTTTGAGGCCCCTGCGGCGGTCACGCCGGTCCATGAGGATGCGGCGGCGTAATGCGGCGCAAAAGCCCATCGGTAAAGCCCGCCGCCCCCCAGCGCCCCGAGCACTGGGGCGATCACATAAACCGTCAGCCACCCCAAGCCGTTCGCCGAGAACGGCACCGACCCCCAACCGGCCAGCGCGCTGAAGATTCGCGGAGCCAGGTCGCGCGCCGGGTTGAAAGCCGCCATCGTGAGCGGGCCGAGCAGCGAGATCAGGATCGTGACGGTCAGCCCAATGGTGACTGCCGTGAGAATCTGCGGGCGCGACGCGTTGCGTGGATTGGTCGCGCCCAAGATCACGACCATCAAAATTGCGGTGCCGACGAATTCGATAAAGAACGCGGCCTGGTGAGAAACCGTCAGCCGGATTTCATCGGTGAAGGGCTTGCCGCCCGGATTCGGGAAGAATTCTCCGAAGATCATGGCGGTCGCCTCGGAGCCGGGCGCACCGCGGACGATTTGATGTGCGGCCTCCTAGGAAAGCAGTGTGCCACGATACATGACGAACAGGACTGCGCTCGCCGCGAAGGCCCCCAGGAATTGGGCTGCGAAGTAGCGCGGGACGGATCGCCACGGGAAATTTGCCCACGTCGCTAGGCCAACCGTCACGGCGGGGTTGAGATGCGCCCCGCTCAAACTGCCGGTCAGGTAGATCGCGGTCGCGATCCCGATGCCCCAGACGATGGTGACTTGAAAGATGCCCACTTGAGCGCCGGTGAGAACCGCAGTCGCGACGCTGCCGCAACCGAAAAACACGAGGATGAACGTGCCAAAAAACTCGCCGACAAACCAAGCCGGCGGCCTCACCTCTTCACCTCTGCTAGCTTCGCGCCACGCGCCTTTACGGCATCGTGCCTGCCGGCTGCGTAAGCCTCGAAACGCTGTCTAATTTCGTTTCGCACGCGACGAAACACCGCGAACTGTTCCTCCTCCGTTCCAGTGGCATGCGCCGGATCGTCGAATGGCCAGTGATGACGATTTACCTGCCCGGGAAAGATCGGACACGCCTGATCGGCGTTGCCGCAAACCGTGATCACGGTCTCTACCGGCGGAGCCATGAACTCGTTCCACGACTTCGAACGATGACCCGAAATATCGATGCCGATTTCCGCCATCGCCCGGATTGCTAGTGGATGCACGTAGCCTGCGGGCTTCGATCCCGCGCTGACTACATTGAGCACGTCGCCCGCCGCCGCTCGTAGAATTCCTTCCGCGAGGTGGCTGCGGCAGGAGTTGCCGGTGCAGAGAATCAGAACGGTGGGTTTATCGGTGCTCATGAGAAGTTCGTTTTGCCGAAGGCGGACAGCAGATCGGACTCGACTCGGCGAATTTGCAGCGGGACTTCCGCAGTCGTTCCGCATCGCGGCGAAACACCGGGTCTTCCTGCGCGCAGTCCTGGAGACAGGCGAGGTTGGTCTTCAATTCGCGTGAGGGGCGGGCCGGCAAGCTGTAGATCATCCAATTCGCCTCCCGACGCGCCTCGACCATCCCACGGGCTTTCAGGTAACCGAGATGCTTTGAAATCTTCACCTGCGGTTCATCTAGGACATCCTGAAAGTGACAGACGCAAAGCGGACCTTCCGCGAGCAGCGACAGGATGCGCAACCGCGTTTGGTCGCACAGACACTGATAAATTTGCACCAAGCTCATGACCGGGAAATCAACCGCACCCGCAGCCCCGTCCGCCGCAGCATCCAGACTCCGCCGCCGCCGGCTCGACGCCACATGCTTCGCGTGCGAGGCAGTCCGTCTTCTTGTTGCTGAGTGAAAATGTGAGAGCGTCGTCTCGGACCGTCGGTTCGTTCACGATATATTGCGCGACGACGCAGCAATCGTATTCGACCTCCACTTCGAGGTCCTGCGAGGGCAGAACCTGCCGTGAAACGTCGAGTATCGACGCCAGCTTGCCGGCGGTCAGACGGTGTTCGTTGTCCCCCTCAGGCACCCACGTCTGGAGAAGACAGGACTCGAGCCGGCGAACGGTGCCACCGCAGTC
>JANYDX010000514.1 GCA_025363395.1 Verrucomicrobiota bacterium | reverse complement strand
TTCGGAAACTGGGCGGCCAGTGTCACCATTTCAAAATCCCGGTGGCGAAAGCGCAGGTTTTGCTCGATAAGTTCATCAAACTCCGAAACGCATGGACCGCACCAGGTCGCCCAGACATTGATCAACCGGACCTTTCCCGTCCCGGCGTTGGCGCGCAGTGCCCGGAGCGTCGCGACATCGACTGGCGACACGGTCACCGGCTCCTGCGCCACTTTCTCGCGCCAGCGCAGATTGTCCGCGGTTTTTTCCGCCCACTTCAGGGAACAACCAAACACCTTCGTCTGCGTGACCGCTGGCTCGCGACCGGCAAGCAGCGCCTCAATGGCATCGCGCGTATCGTGGTGTTTGGCGAGGTCCTCCCGTTCCGAATCGTCAATGCGACCTTGGAAACGCAAATGACGCGACCGGTCAAAAATGAAGACGTGCGGCGTGGCCACGGCACCGAATTTTTGTACAATCGACTGGGTCGGGCCATCGTCAGCGTAAGGAAAGTTAAAACCTTTGTGCGTCGCGCGAATATTCATCTCGGCAAACGTGTCGCCGACATCGGTGTAGCCCATTTCGTCGAGCCGCACGGCATCGGCGTGATTGGCATTGATGGCCAGCAAGGCCACTCCACGCGGCCGGTAATCCTTCACGAGTCCCTTGATCCGCTCTTCGTAAACCTGCGCAGTCGGGCAGTGATTGCAGGTGAAAATAATCACCAGCACCTGCGCCTGCGCAAAGTCAGCCGGAGTGTAGTCGCGGCCATCGGTCGCCGGCAGCTTGAAGTCCGGCAACGCTGAACCCAGCGGCAACAGCGCATGATCCGCAGCAGCGGAGTTGCAGAGCGCGGCAGCCAGGAAGAGCAGTAAGGCAATGAAGGGACGGGAGCGCATGGGATGGAGTGAGGTTAAATTGGGGAATTCGAAAAACGCAGACAGCCAGGAGTGATTCATCGATGGAGTGGGTCGTTGACGCAGGGCCGATGCTTGCGCCGGGCGGGGCCGCCGGTAGCGACAGCCCTGTCAGTATCCAGGAATTTGTTAAGCATCATCACTGCTTCGGCTGGTAGCGGACATAGGCAAGTTTTTTGCTGTCAGGCGACCACGAGGGTGCGTCGATCGTACCGGCTCCTCCATAAAGTTTCACGAGTTCCCTGGTTTCGCCCGTGTCGACGGAAAGCAGGCGCAGCGTCACCTCCTGGTCGGGCGGCGCACCCTTCACTCCCGGCGCATAGGAGAGAAACACGATCCATTTGCCATCGGGCGAGGGATGAGGGAATCGGTTGTTGGAAATATCGTGCGTCACCTGCTCCAGCTTCGAGCCGTCGGCGCGCAGGCGCCCGATCTGCGAGCGCCCGGCGCCATCGGAATTGAAATAGATCCACTTGCCGTCCGCCGAATAATCGGGACCGTCATCCATCCCACCCACTGCCGTCAGTCGCGTCTCCTGGCCGTCGAGAGTGGAAACGGAAAAAATGCCCGTCTTACCATCGCGCTTCCCACTAAATACGAGTGTCCGACCGTCAGGCGACCAGCCATGAAACTGCGACGGGGCGAAGGGGGTGATTTCCTGCGGAATACCACCCACCGCCGGCAGCACATAAATCCGGGCCCGGCCACCCTTGGTCTGGTCGGTGATCGCCAGCAGTACACCGTCCGGGGAAAGCCCATGGTTGTTGTTACAGGTCACCGCAAAACCGGTGTCGATCAACTCGGGCTGGACGACGGCATGGGGGAAACTCGCCGCATCGCCGCCGGTCGGGGTGTTCGCGCCGCCCATGGGGAAACGATAGATCCGTCCACCCTGATTGAACAACAGAGCGGCTCCGTCAGGCGTCCAGTTGGGAGCCGCGATGAGTTCGTTCGTGTAATAAACACTGCGCCGGTCTCCCGAAGCGATGGTGACCGTTTCAAGCGAACTCCGCACCGCCGTCACCTCCCTGGTGGGAGCCGACAACTGAACCTTGGAAAATACCGCGCTTTCAAATGCGGCTGCATTGTGGGCGCAGACCCCGAGACCAATATAGAACGGGCCCTTAAAAGGCAGCCGCACCGAACAACCCGAAGGATGCAGCACTCCATCGGCACCCGCGAGAGACATATAAATAAAATCTCCGATCTTTTCCAGGCGGAGCCGGCGTGGGGCCGACATGCTGGTTTGAACTTCATGCGTGACTTCACCAGCGACCTCGCGGAATTGCAGCGATGTCAGGCCATCACCGTGCAGAGCGGCGTCGGCATACGCCGAATCGGGATCGAGCGTCTGGCGAATGACCAGACACGCCTTGCGGTGAGGCTCGGGACTCTGTCCGACAAAACTGATGTCCGCCGATAGCGCGATATCGCCCTCCATTTTCGTCCACACGTAATGAAACGAATCCGTCTTGTACCACATGTTGAGTCCGCTGCCGCCAATCGTATACGCGCCAGCCACCGCATCAAAAGTGACCGTCCCCGCCTGCCTGGGGGCGCCGATGTCAGTGTGTCCCGTGAAAAGGCCAGAGTCCGGCACCGTGGCGACGCCGGGGTTTGCCGTTAACATGAACGCGACGAGCAGCTGTGAAATAAGTGTCCAAACCGGTCGCAGTGTTCTGACCCGACCAAGCGAAGAGGACACGGGTGAAGCCGCAGCTGCGGCGGATCGGCGTGCAGGGGTAATCACATGCGCTAGCGAAATCCCTGTCCCGTGGAGTGCAAGTTTTTCCCGGACCTCCACCGGCAAATTGAAACCAATGCGATCGCGCGGCGGGGGTCGCCCTTGGCTCCAGCTTAATCAAAGAGCGGCTCTGGCGCCGCGATTCCGACAACTCAGCGCACCGGAGGCGTGCCGTGATGCTCCTTGTGCGCGGCGTAGGCGCCCGTGTCGGCCAGCATCGCGTCGATCGTCGCGGCCAGCGGGGCCAGACGCACCAGTCCGGAAAACACCGCTTTATCGCCAATCGCGTCGGTCAGGACAAACGCGGGGCGCTGATTGATCTGGTGCGCAAAAAACTCCGCCGTGCTGGCCTCGACGCGAGCCTCGACCGCCTTCGACTCGGCGGCTGCGCGCAATTTCTTCGCGTCGAGCTTTCCCGCCTTGGCCGCGACTTTTACGGCCGTGGCCAGATCGCCGATCTTCAGGCCCTGCCGCAGCCCGGCATCGGCGAGCGCGAGCCGCAGATCATCCTCCGTGAAACCAAAATCCTTGCCCGCCTCCGCCACAAGATTCGGCGCTTCATAATGGCCCTTCCGCTCCGCCTCGAACCAACCCGAGTTCAACTTGTAGTGCGAGTGCATGACGGTGCCGCCACTGCGCTGATAAAACCAGTCGCACTGCGCCTGCGAGACCGGGAAATCTCCGGGATTCATCAGCGCGATTTTCCATTCAAATTCCACGCGGCCCGCAAAACGGATTTTCAGTTCATTCCACACCGGTTCAACCCAGTGACACCACGACGACAGCACCTCGACATAGTAGGTAACTTTCATGAGCGAAACTTCTGCCGGGCCTGACCGAACGTCAACGCGCTAAGCGCCCTCCTGCGGTACAGTGCCAGAAGCCCCGTTACCATACACTGCCCGCCGTCGCACGAATCCGCCAGCTAGCTGTATCTCTGTAGCGCCGACAACCCGCCGCCCGAACCATAAAGGCGACGTCCCCACGCAATGCGCAAACTGCCACGGCGACTGCCTCGTTACGGCTAAACTTCGCCGCCAACGTGCCGTTAAGAAAAAGTATCACTGTCGACTACCCCCTCGCCTTCTCAAAAACATCCCCTGATCAAAGACGTGAACCTTTCCCGCTGGAGCTTGCTGGCCAAGATGTCCGCCGCCATCGCGATCTTCGTGGTCGTTTTGATCGGCTTCGCAATTCGGCGAACGACAGCAGGTTTGGCGAGAGGCTCTTCCCAATCACGGATGAAAACCGCTCTAATCGTCGATTCCGCCCGGTGCGCGGATACCTTATTCAAACTGGTGCACGAGAAATTCCTTCCAGCCCTCAAGGGGGGCGACATCGAAACGGCGCGGAAGGTGGCCAATTCCGAGATGCACGACGCATATACGCAGCACCGGGCTTACATCGACGAGGTCGTCAAGCTGGCGACCCAATTTGGAACCGACCGCGAACAGGAAGCAAAGTCGGCTGTACATGAGGGCCGCATCCGGGAAACCGTGTTCGGAATTTCCGGATTACTGGCCGGAATCCTTCTAGGCGGCTCCACTATTCGCGGGGTAAACCGCACGCTCAAGCGGATCGCCCTTACGCTTGGTGAAGACGCCAACCAGACGTCCGGCGCCGCCGCTCAAGTCTCCACCTCCAGCCAGGCTCTCTCGGAAGGCGCGTCTTCCCAAGCCGCGTCACTTGAGGAAACAAGCGCGTCGCTGGAGGAGATGGCTGCGATGACCAAGCACAATGCCGACAGCGCACTCCAGGCCAAGCAGGTCTCCAATCTCACCCGCGCCGCCGCCGATACAGGCGTGGCGGATATGGCCGCCATGAAACAGGCGATGGATGCCGTCAAAGCGTCGTCGAACGACATTTCAAAAATCATCAAAACCATCGACGAGATCGCGTTTCAAACGAACATCCTCGCCCTCAATGCCGCGGTGGAGGCGGCGCGGGCGGGCGAAGCCGGGGCCGGTTTCGCCGTCGTCGCGGAAGAAGTGCGCAATCTCGCGCAGCTCTCCGCCCAGTCGGCAAAGGAAACCGCCGCCAAAATCGAAGACTCCATGAAGAAAAGCGACCGCGGGGTGGAGATCTCGAATCGAGTGGCAAAATCCTTGGCCGAAATTTTCGACAAAGCCCGGCAAATGGACGGCCTGGTCGCCGAAATCGCCGCTGCGTCCCAGGAACAAACGCAGGGCATCGACCAGCTGAACATCGCCGTCGCGCAAATGGACAAAGTCACCCAGGCCAACGCCGGTACAGCCGAGGAGACGGCGGCAGCAGCCGAAGAGCTCACCGCGCTCGCGGCGGGCATGCAGGATAGGACGAAGGAACTGCACCAACTCATCGGCGGCGCAAGTTTCACCATTTTCCCAGCGTCTCCAGTTTCCACCGATGCTATGGCTCCGAACGGGACGGCCCGCGAGGCCGCACCCGAAATGGTTTCCCCGTAACGGGGGAAGCGCCAGGTCCAGCCGCCACCTAACCCGGCCTTCCCGGGAATCCAGGTTTATTGCGCTTGTCAGCCGGCCCCATGCGTTCTCTCTATCCGAGCATACCCATGGCATCCAACTATACCGAAGCCAGCATCAAGACCCTTTCCTCGCTCGAGCATATCCGCCTCCGCCCCGGCATGTACATCGGCCGCCTCGGCAACGGCACCCACGCCGAGGACGGCATCTACGTCCTCCTCAAGGAGACGATCGATAATTCGATCGACGAGTTCATGATGGGCCAGGGCAAGAAAATCGAGATCGAGCTCAACGAGCGCACGATTCGCGTGCGGGACTACGGCCGCGGCATCCCGCTCGGCAAATTGATCGATTGCGTGTCGGTCATCAACACCGGCGCCAAGTACGATTCACAGACCTTCCAAAAAGCCGTCGGCCTCAACGGCGTCGGCCAGAAAGCGGTCAACGCGCTCGCGTTCACCTACGTTGCCCAGGCTTTTCGCGACGGCGAAACCAAGGTCGTCGAGTTCGCCCAAGGCAAACTTAAGAAGGACCAAAAAACCGCCAAATCCACCGAGCGCAACGGGACGCTGATCGAGTTCACCCCCGACGAGGCGCTCTTTGGCAAGGATTTCAAGTTCCGCACGGAGTTCATCGAGGACATGCTGTGGAACTACGCCTTCCTCAACCGCGGCCTCACCCTCACCTTCAACGGCAAGTCCTTTAAGTCCGAGCATGGCCTCAAGGATCTCCTTACCAAGGAACTCGCGGGCGAACCGCTTTACCCGATCATTCATCTGGAAGGCGAGGATATCGAAGTCGCCCTCACGCATGGCAATCACTACGGCGAGGAATACTGGTCCTTCGTCAACGGCCAGCACACCACCATGGGCGGTACCCACCTCGCCGCCTTCCGCGAGGCGCTGGTCGAAACAATCCGCAACCATTTCAAAAAAGATTACGATGCGGCCGATGTCCGCCAATCGATCGACGCCGCTCTCGTCGTCCGCGTCCAGGAGCCGGTCTTTGAATCGCAGACCAAGACCAAGCTCGGATCAAATGACATCGGGCCCAACGGTCCCTCCATCAAGGAATTTGTCGGCAAATTCATGCAGCAGTCGCTCGACACCTACCTGCACAAGAACCGCGAGACGGCCGAGATCATCAAGAAAAAGATCGAGGAAAACGAGCACGAGCGGAAGGAGCTCGCCGGCATCCGCAGTCTCGCTCGCGAGCGCGCCAAGAAGGCTTCCTTGCACAACCGCAAACTCCGCGACTGCCGCCTGCACCTGGGCGACCGCAACCCTCGCGCGGAAGAAAGTTCGCTCTTCATTGTCGAAGGCGACTCCGCCGCCGGCTCGCTCACTTCCACCCGCGATGTCCAGACCCAGGCCGTTTTCGCCCTGAAGGGAAAACCACTCAACACTTACGGCCTCTCGAAGAAAGTCATCTACGAGAACGAGGAATTTCACCTCCTCCAGTCGGCGCTCAACATCGAGGACGGCCTCGACGGCCTGCGCTACAACAAGATCATCATCGCCACCGACGCCGACGTGGACGGCATGCATATCCGGTTGCTGCTGCTTTCGTTCTTCCTGCAGTTTTTTCCCGACGTCATCCGCAACAACCACCTCTTCATTCTCGATACGCCGCTGTTCCGCGTCCGCAACAAGAAGAAGACGATGTATTGCTATTCCGAGGAGGAAAAGCAGGCCGCCATCGCCGAACTGGGTGCCACCCACGAAATCACGCGCTTCAAGGGACTGGGCGAAATTTCAGCGGGCGAATTCAAGGACTTCATCGGCGAAAATATCCGGCTGGAGCCCATCAACCTCAATCACCTCGTGAGCAGCGACGAGCTCCTTTCCTTCTTTATGGGCAAGAACACACCCGAGCGGCAGGACTTCATCATCGCCAATCTGAAGGTCGAGAAAGACCTGGTGGAAGCCTGAGCCATTCCGGGCGGGCCCCGCACCGGCCGGCGCCGCCGGCACCCCCTCACTCTGGGGGAGTGCGTTCGGCAGTCCGTATTCCGGACTGCCCACCGGCGTCAATTCCGAATGATCCACTGAGCCACTGTGCCCAATGAAACGGCGCTAGACACGCTGGTGCCGTTCATCAGCCAGACGCTGCAATCACCGGAGGTCCGATTTTGCCAGAGGATGTCCGACTGACCGTCCTTATTGAAATCACCCGTTCCACTCATTTCCCATGCGGTGTCAACAAAACCGAGGGAGACATTGCGCGCAACCGTGGTCCCGGCCATCAGTGAGACGCGAGCTTCACCGGTGATTGGATTTTGCCAGAGGATATCCGACTGGCCGTCCCGGTTGAAATCGCCGGAGCCGACCATTTGCCAGCCGACCATCGCCCCCAAGGATATCTTCCTTAATACCGTGGTACCTGTTGAGCCGGTCATCAGCCAGAGGCCGGCTTCGCCAGTCAGCGTATTTTGCATCAAAATATCGGGCTGGCCATCGCCATTGAAGTCGCCCGTCCCATTCAGTTCCCAATCAGGAGAAACAAAGCCAAGGGAGATCGAACTGCCGATACTCAGACCGTTCATGAGAAAGATACGCCATTCACCGCTAGAGCTGTTTTGCCAGAGAAGATCCGTTTGGCCGTCGCGGTTGAAGTCACCCGTTCCTCTTAGCTGCCAGACCGTGGGCTGGGTTCCGGCGAGCACCCCGTTCGCAAGTTGCGTCCCGTTCATGTACCACACGCTCCATTCCCCGGTGGTACTGTTTTGCCAAAGAATATCGGAATTGCCGTCGCGATTGAAATCAGCGCCACGAGTAAGAGAGGCGGAGGTCGAATTAACCGTGAGTACTGCCCCGTTGCTGGTAACAGACCCGGCTGGATTCGTTATCACGACCGTGTAGGTGCCCGCGTTCACGGTGGTCACGCCATTCAATACGAAGGAAGCCTGGTTGGCTCCGGCAACGTCCATGCCATTTTTACGCCATTGGTAACCCAAGGTTCCGCTGCCCGTGGCCACCACGGAAAGGGTCACCGTCGCGCCATCGCTCACGGTGTGGCTGTTGGGCTGCGTGATAATTGAGGGCAGGCTGACGACGGCATTTACAGTCAGCATTGCTCCCGTACTGGTCGCAGAGCCGGCTGAATTCATCGCCACAAAGGTATACGTCCCCGTACTCCCGGCATTGGCAGAACCGATGGTATATGAAGTGCCCGTGGCGCCTGCTATATTCACTCCATCCTTCCGCCACTGGTAGGTCGGAGCCGGAGTGCCGGAGGCTGCGGCGGCAAAGTTCACGGAAGTCCCGGCAGTCACCACTTGTGCGACCGGTTGGGTGGTAATGACTGGGGCGCCCGAGACCGCAGTCACGGTAAGCAGGGCTCCAGTGCTCGTGGCTGATCCGGCCGAGTTGGTCGCCACCACGGTATAGGTGCCGGAATCCGCCGGGGTGGGATTCACAAGGGAAATGATGGGGTTGGTCGCACCGGAAACGGCCACGCCGTTTTTTCTCCACTGATAGGTGGGCGCCGGCACGCCGCTGGCAGAGGCCGCCATCGAAATCGGCGTTCCCGCCGCGACGGTATTACTATACGGTTGATAGGTGAACGTCGGAGCAACTCCGCTGGCGGCTGAAACCGTCAGAGTGGCGTTGCCCGAGGTGGAACCAGCCGGATTGGAGACCACGACGTTGTAGACGCCCGCGTTAGCCAGATGTGCACTGCTGATCTGGTACTGCGCACCGGTAACGCCAGACAGTGGCACACCGTCTTTTGACCACTGGTAAGAAAACGGGGCCGTGCCACTGGCCGCGACGGACAGGGTGACGGTTTGCCCAATCAAGGCGGCGGCACTTGCCGCCTGCACGCTGAGGGTGGAAAACAGGAAAAGGCCGAGTGAAAGGAACGCGGCGGACAGGAGTCGGGAGAAAGAAGAGGACATGTTGGAAATAATATTTCTGGAACGATTCAGTAGGTTCTCGTCACGAACGCGGAGGACATCCGCAAGCTTACAGGTCTTTGACGAAGAATTTTTTGCCGCGAAGCCCGCTGATTAAAGTGGCCGACACGAGAATCAGACTGGCGGAATTAAAATCCGCAGGAGAATCAGTACCCCGCTCGGATCGAAATGCCTTCTCAAGAGAGGAGATTTTCGGCGGGTCGGAACTCAGAGTACCCGGCAGCAGAAACTAAGGACGGAAACGAACAGCAAAGCGACGCGAAGAAAACAATGAATGAAAAATCAGTAGGTTGTGAGTGAAAATGCGCGGTGGAAATTTTGTTTAGCCCCCAGACACGTGCTTTCCAGCTTCGTCGCAAAAAAAAATCGAGCTTAACACGTCTTTAACAAAGGCACCTGATTTGGCGCAAAAAAAGCTCCACGTTGCACACGAGTTGCATCAGAGCGTACTTCATCCACGCATAAAAAAATCTGTACAGCGCGCTGGCGGAAAAGACCGTGAGTGTCGCTTGACGCTGGCTCCGCGGCCCTCCTAACCTCCGCCATTACTTTCCTAGATGGCAAAACGTAAGAAGCCCGGCCCAGACCAACCCGAACTGCCACTCGACGCCGCTACGGAGTCGAAAGCTGACACCACGCTTCCTGCCAAGACTGAGGAGCCGTCCAGCGCGGCCGTCGAGCTGTCTCCCCCGCGAAAGAAAGGCGTGAAGGTACAGGACGACAATGCGCCGCTCGCCCAGAGCTATCGCAATTGGTTTCTCGAATATGCCAGCTACGTCATCCTCGACCGCGCCGTCCCGCACATCGACGACGGCCTGAAGCCCGTTCAACGCCGCATTCTGCATACCTTGTGGGAAATGGATGACGGCCGTTTCCACAAAGTGGCCAACGTGGTTGGCGCCACGATGCGTTTCCATCCGCACGGCGACGCCTCCATCGGCGCAGCCTTGGTCGCGATCGGTCAACGCGCCTTTCTCATCGAACCACAGGGTAACTACGGCAACATGCTCACCGGCGACGAGGCGGCCGCGCCTCGTTACATCGAGGCCCGCCTCACGCCCTTTGCAAAGGATGTGCTTTTC